>JAMOMD010000340.1 GCA_027068725.1 Thermoproteales archaeon
GGCAAGAGCAACAGCACCAAGTGCCTTGCACGCCACTACATCAAAAGTGAAACCTCTAGAATGTACAAGGTCCAGTATTGCTCTACAGATCTTTTCTAAACAATCAACGTCACCGTAGAGCACAGGCCTCAGATCAATGTAGTAGGGACTGACCTTACCTGAGGAGAGTCTAAAACAGGGCTCTCCTGGCCTGACCTTCCTGACGCATCTGAGCACGCACTGCTTAGCCTCATCAATGTACTGCATGTGCGCACAGTGTATAAAATAGCAATTTTTCAGTTGCGGCACACCTCATCAACTACTCAGCCGCTCAAACGTTCATCACTCTGAGGAACTCTGACTAGAAGTCCTATATTACTTATATATCTTGCAGGAACATAGTAGGTAGAGCGAGAACGAGGTGGTGTCAGCATTAGTACAAAATATTTGAAGTTCTGACTAAGAGATAACGACGATTTAATACATTCTTCTATTGACTGAAGGTCCTCGAGTATTCTAGGAAGTTCAAACATATCAACAGACTTATCAAGAGCCTCAAGAGCACGCGAAAGTACTAAGCGATACTGTCTTAGTGCTTCCTCGAGAGCTAGAGCCGTAGCTGATGTTGAGGTTTTTCTATGAAATTCTATTATACTAGATGGAGAGTACTCATGTATTAATTTTGCAACTAGACCACTCACAACAATTAGCGAGCCCTGAGATACTGCTGGTAAGAACACGTACACTATGTGTGCTGTCAAGAGTCTAAGTATCTGTCCTTCTGGGTCTTGGTTGAAGTTTATGAAGAAATCATTTATAACACTTCTAATACCTACTAAGTTTAGGTCAAGCACCATGTATGCAAGAACGTTTAGTGGACTAGTCTTTTCGCAGATTGGATATCTTGTCAGTAGTTCTAACATTTTTGAAGATTTTCTTCTCAACCTATCTACGACGTACCTAACCTCATCTTTGCAATATTCAACATTGTATAGTGGAAACTCTAGTATTATCATTTCTAGCATTCTCTCATCAATATCGCTATATCCAAGCTCAACGAGATTCTTCGCAAAGCAATAATGCCTGAAATATGATACTAGTCCAGCAGCTTCTCTCAGCCTGTCAATCTCTTGACCTTCTAGCGCACTGACAAGTCTAACCTCTTCAGGACTGAAGGCAAGATCCATTATCTTGTCAGGACTACAGTTTAGCAGAGTTACAAGTGGTCTCCTGCCAGTTGTGACACGTGCAAGAGTCTCAAGTGAGGGATATTCTTGAAGTAGTATCCTCTTACTGAGTCCAAGCTTGTCGATTAGCTGCTTAATTAGCTTGACATTCCACATTACACTTAGGAAATATTGAACGAGACCTCGCTATAAGTTCATGTGAAACTCTGCATAAGGAATGTTCGTCTACTACTTGAGAACGGCTCCGTAACACATGGTGCAGTACTGGTAGATTCTGATACTGGAAAGATACTGAAGGTAGGAAAAGACATCTCTCCAAAGGAGGCAGACTATGCACTGAACCTATCAGGAAAGTACCTACTTCTGCCAGGTTTCGTAGACATACACGTACACTGCAGAGACTTTGACCAGTGCCATAAAGAGACACTACACACATGCAGTGAAGCAGCTGCAGCAGGAGGCGTAGTGAAAATCTACGATATGCCAAACACAGTCCCTCCCCTAAATACACCGGACATAGTTAAGAGACGTATAGAAGAGGCCTCGAGAAAGTGTAAGATAATTTATAGATTGCACGCAGGACTTCCCGAAGAACCAGAACAATTGTACGAAATGTATAGAATAGGAATACGATCAGTGAAACTATACCCAGACGATATTGAGAAACTGATCAGAGACGAGAAGCTTGCGAGAAAATTCTTCGAAAAGGTCAGAGAATTAAATATTTTAATTCTAGCACATTGTGAAGATCCTGAAATAGTTAGAAGAGAGTACGAGAAACATGAGAAAAAGGTGGAAAATCATAACAAAATTAGACCTCCAGAAGCTGAGGTCTGCCAAGTTCTAAAAATAATATCTCTCGCATTATCATATGGTGTACATAGATTGCACATAGTACACGTATCGACACCCGATACAGTTGATATAATTAACAGATTTAGGAAATATCTTAAAATAACATGTGAAGTAACACCACACCATCTCTTGCTCACACATGAAGAGTGCATAGAAAGATTTCGAGAAACAGCTGGAATATGCAAAGTTAATCCACCATTAAGAAGCTCTGACATTAGAAAAGAACTCCTCAGAAGATTATTAGAAGGCTGCATTGACTGCGTAGCATCAGATCACGCACCTCACAGTCTTGAGGAGAAGACAAGAGCATACGATGAGTGTCCACCTGGATTTCCTGGTCTAGAAACAACGAGCCTACTACTGTTAACATTGTGGCGCAGAGGTCTACTAGAACTACAGGACGTCATCCGACTATACTCGTGGAATCCTTCACGTATAGTAGGTGAGCCTTTGCTCAGGATTGCGGAGGGAGAAGATGCTAATCTTGTGCTAATTGATACATCGAGAGGAGACAAGATTAGCTCTCAGAAATTTAGATCCCTTGCTAAGTACTCGCCATTCGACGGATTTGAGGTTGATATAAGTATAGTACTTACCTTATGCAGAGGAAAACTTGTCTACGTAAATGATTACTATACAAGCGAGATCTCAGGTATTGATAGTATTATGAAGAGTTTAGTGCAATAATCTTGAAAACTCCTCTATAGCGGTCTCGTATATCCTTATTGAAGTTAGGTAGTCACTTATTTTCACGACCTCCTCATACGTGTGCAATGTCTCGTGTTCTCCTGGACCATAAGCTATTAGGTTCCGTGTTATCTTCGCTAAAAGATTCATATCAGACGTACCCCACTTCTTTGCAGGTGTTGGAGGTTTTCTTAAGATCTTTATTATTGCCCTTGATACTGCTCTTGCAGCAATGTTACTAATGTCGACCATTATTGGCTCAGTACACTCTCCAACGTGTAGCTCGACCGAGGATGTTAATTCTTCTTTTAGAGCTTGAAGCTGTTTTAGAACCCACTCGCAGGATAGTGATGGTGGAATTCTAATATCAATCTCGAGCTCGCACATTGTTGGAATCATGTTAGGTGCCTCTCCACCTCTTATTATTGTTGGGACAGCAGTAATAGTATCGTACCTAGTGCCCGCATTAAGTTTATCACAAATTTTCTTATAAATCTCGTAGACAGTCACTATAGGATTTTCACTACATATAGGAGTAGACGCATGACCACCTCTTGCACGTGCAACTATTCTCACGTGAAGTGAGCCTCTGTATGCATACACTATCCTATCAATACCTGTTGGCTCTCCCACAATTATAGCAGCAGGACGTGGTACAGCATCACGCTCAACTTCTTCTATTAGGAACTTTGTTCCTCTACTTGTCGTTTCCTCCTCTACAACACCAGCAAACACTACCTTACAAGGCACATGCTCGAGCTCTGCAATAGCAACAGCCATTGCTGCTAACGGTGCCTTATCATCAGCAACACCTAGCCCGACCAGCGCATCCTCGCTAAACCTAATGTTAAGCGGGCCTGGGACCGTGTCCATGTGCGCATGTAGCATCAGCACAGGACCCCTTCCTCTCATGGCAATGACATTACCAGCATCGTCAATGAACACCTCGTCAACATGCTCCTTCAAGAACTGCTCAAGCGTAAGTGCTACCTGACGTTCACATCCGCTTGGCGAATACGTCTTTGCTAATGAGACTAGAAGATCTACCTTAGTTTTATCATCAAGCATTGTCACCTTCTCAGCCTCGCCTTACCTTCTGCACATTCTTACCAGCATATCAACGATCTTACCTGCAATATTCACGCCAGTGACCCTAGCAACGTTCTTGAACTCAGGCACAACATTCACTTCAAGTATCTTGTAGCCTTCCTTAGATTCCACAACATCAACACCAGCATAATGCGCATCAAGTACCTCGCAAGCCTTAACACAGAGCTCTCTTAGTTCCTCGTCAATTTTCACTGGCTTAGCGACACCTCCGCGTGCCGTGTTCGTACGCCACTCACAGGACGGAGCATACCTGTATATTCCAGCAACAGCCTCACCATCAACAACTATTATCCTGATGTCGCGCTGAGGCTTCTCAACATATTCCTGAAGCATGTGCAGCTTCATCACAGGGTTCTCCATCTTCGCCCTATGACGAAGCAGAAGTTCAAGCTCAGACTCTGTGCTTACAAGACTTACCATTCTACCCCAGGATCCAGACACAGGTTTAACAACGACTCTTCCCCCTCCAAGGAGCTTGTACGCCTCTCTTGCCTTCGCCTCACAGAATGCTAGATAGGTCTTAGGAATTGGCAGACCAGCCTTGGCCAACCTGATGAGTGTGAAGAACTTGTTATTACCAACGACAAGCGACTTGTACGGATTAATCACCTGTAATCCACACTCCTCGAACAGATATGCTACAAACGTGTTCCTTGTATGACTGACAGACCTTACAAGAACTACCGAGCCATCGAACGGGATGCTTGTTCCATTTCCAACGAAAGCCTCGACATCGAACAGTAGATTTTCCGCATTTATGGTAACGTAGTTTACGGATCTGCTCTTTAGTTCCTCAAGTATAAGCTTCTCGTCCAGCCTCAGGTAGTCGTATACGACTACGATGGCAATATTACTCACCCCAGTCCTCTGCCTCTACCTCAACCTTCTTTAGCTGAACTACGTTTGAGTTTAACACAACCTGATACTTTTGTCCACATGTTGGACATGATACCAGCTCTCCGTCCATTACGTCGTCAGGTATGTCGAACTCTGTTCCACAGACGTCACAAGTGACCTTCTTTGGCATTGTACTTGACCGTGCGCCAAGGGCCTTTTTAAGTATTATCACTGCAGTAGACGGATATAGTACGGATTATCCTTCTTTGCTGAGGACTCGACAACAATGATCCTCGAGAGCTCAAGCCTCATCAGAGATTTCAGAATCTCAGACTCCGTAGCGTCAGGATAGTACGCTCGTACAGCCTGAACAAGATCACTAAACCAGAGCTCCTTCTTTGTGCGAAGAATCGAGACTATTATGTACTCGAGAGGAACAGGGCGACGCATGTTGGACTAGACGTAGAGTGGCTGTGTGCGTGCTGCCTCTCTGTGCCACATCTGCCTGATCTTCTCGTACCAGCTCTCGTAGAACTTCAACATGTCTGGCGTTATGGATGGCCTTACCTTCCTCATTGCCTCCAGGAAGTGCTTCATCTTCACCTCAGTACAGTTGATGTCCTCCCTCATAGCTAACATCACAGCCTCACGCACGAGCAGTTCAAGATCAGCACCAGAGTAGCCTTCTGTCATTCTCGCAAGCTCCATTAGATCAACATCCTTTGCAAGTGGCACATTCCTCGTGTGTATTCTCAGTATGTCGAACCTAGCCTTGAGATCAGGTGGCGGCACGTAGATTATTCTGTCGAATCTTCCTGGTCTTAGCAATGCTGGATCTAGAATGTCAGGTCTGTTCGTTGCAGCAATAACAACAACATTCTCGAGTGGTGCAATACCATCAATCTCGGCAAGCAGCTGCGCAACAATTCTCTCCATTGCGTGGCTCTCGCCCTCGGACATGCCTCTTGCTGGTGCTATTGCATCTATCTCGTCAAAGAAGATGACACAGGGAGCAGCCATCCTAGCCTTCTTGAATATCTCACGTATAGCACGCTCCGACTCACCAAACCACTTGCTCAGGATCTCTGGTCCACGCACAGCAATGAAGTTAGCTCCAGACTCAGTAGCAACAGCCTTAGCTAACAGCGTCTTACCACAGCCTGGAGGACCAAAGAGTAACACGCCCTTTGGCGGTCTTATTCCGAACTTCCTGAACTTGTGTGGATACTTCAGCGGCCACTCAACGGCTTCGCGTAGCTCCTGCTTAACCTGTTCTAGTCCACCAATGTCGTCCCATCTCACTTTAGGCACCTCGACATGTATCTCTCTCAAGGCGCTTGGCACAATCTCCTTCATTGCTTCTAGGAAGTCAGCCATAGTTACCTGAATCTTCGACAATGTCTCCTCATTGATTGTTGCAGGATTGTTCAGATCAATCAAGCCGCTCTGTATAGCCCTCCTGAGTGCACGTATGGCAGCCTCTCTGCATAGTGCTGCAAGGTCAGCACCAGTATATCCATGAGTCATTTCTGCAAGTCTTCTAAGGTCAACATCCTTCGCAAGTGGCATGTTCCTAGTATGTACTAGCAGAATCTCGTAACGTCCACGAGTGTCTGGTGGGTTAATCCAGATCTCTCTATCGAACCTACCAGGTCTCCTCAGCGCTGGATCAATTGCTTCTGGTCTGTTTGTTGCTCCTATTACGATGACTTGTCCTCTCTCCTGAAGACCATCCATCAACGTTAACAACTGAGCAACAATACGCTTCTCAACCTCGCCCGTGACCTCCTCACGCTTGGGCGCGATGGCATCTATCTCGTCTATGAATATGATTGCTGGAGCATTCTTCTTAGCCTCCTCAAAAATCTCCCTAAGCCTAGCCTCAGACTCACCATAGTACTTCGACACTATTTCAGGACCGTTAATAGCAATGAAGTACGCGTTGACCTCATTAGCAACAGCCTTTGCCAACAGTGTCTTACCGCAGCCAGGAGGACCATAGAGTAGTATTCCTTTTGGTGGCTCTATTCCTAGGTGTTTGAATATTTCAGGATGTCTCAGTGGTAATTCAACAAGCTCACGAATCTTCT
>JAMOMD010000341.1 GCA_027068725.1 Thermoproteales archaeon
CTAGTAGAGTACGCCAAGAAACCTGTGCTTCAGGTACTGTATGAGAGACTTAGCGGTCTAGCCGTGACTGATTCTCAGATATTGACTGCACTTCAGGAACTTGGACTTGACAAGAAGAGTCCAAGTACGTGGAGTGACGATGATCTTCTTCAATTTGTGAAGCTTCTGAGAAAGCTCAGTAAGCCAATCGTTATTGCTGCTAATAAGGTAGACATACCCGAGGCTGAGGACAATGTTAAGCGAATGATGAAGGAGCTCAAGGATGTTAAGGTTGTTCCAGTATGTGCAGAAGCAGAGCTTGCTCTCAGGAGAGCAGCACAGAAGGGTCTCGTCAGGTATCTGCCTGGAGATCCTGATTTTGAGATAGTTGAGGGAGCAAAATTGACACCACAGCAAGAGAAGGCACTCGAGAAGATTAGAGAGATAATGAGGAAGTGGGGTGGAACAGGAGTAGTACAGTGCTTGAACACTGCTGTGTTTGATGTTCTTGGCATGGTGGCTGTGTTTCCTGTTGCGGATGAGAGGAAGCTAACCGATACTGAGGGAAGGGTACTTCCTGACGTGTATCTCATGCCTCGTGACTCGACTGTTCTTGACCTAGCGAGGAAGATCCATAGTGAAATTGCTGAGAAAGCTGTCTGTGGAATAGATGTCAGGACAGGCAGAAGACTTGGCCTAAATGCAAAGCTCGAACATAGAATGGTGATAAAGATAGTGACTAGAAGGTAGACGTATTGTATACGTGTACGTTACTACTGTACAAAGAATTTTATAGCAAGCTGGAACTTGCCCTTACTACCTTTGATATCTAGAATGTTTGCTCTATCTTCCTGAACTAGCCTAATTGTTAATGGAAGTTTAACCTGCTTAATCTTCGCCTTCAGGGTTCCTCTGATCGATTTCGGAAGCTTAAACTCCTCGTCAATTCTCTTCAGGATCTCCTCAATTATCTCCTCTTCTCCAATTTTTCCAAGTTCAATCTCGACAACATCTTCATCCTGACTCCATCTCTCGTACATGTACACGTTTCCAGTTTCCTGATCTTGAACAATCTCGATGTAGTGACCTCTAATATCGATAAGAGCAAGCGTCTTGCCTTGGATAGGCTTCTCAACGATAGTCTCTTCTCCCTGTCTAATCTCTTCCTGACTCATCGAGGGTACTTTCTCAGATAACAGCTATTTAAAGCCAAGATATGCACCCGTCACGTGCTTGGCAACTTGATAGACTTCCTGAGAGTAGTTTCTGCAAAGATCAGGAGAAGACCAGTTGCTCTATGTGACATAGGTGACGTAGATGGAATAACAAGCGCAGCAATATTCCTAAGGAAATACCCAGACGCAGTCATTGTCCTGCGAGCACCAGCACAAGTACAGAAGTCTAAGTGGCTAAGACTCTTCACGTGGACCTTCGTCGCAGATCTGCCCTGTCCACCAGGTGCAAAAGTCAAAATGCGTGCAGATCATCATCGAACAAATTCACCATGTGCTGAACAGGAATGTTATGATCCTTCAGCACCATGCTCAGCACTACTAGCAGCAAAACTCCTAGGCCTAGAAGATGACCCAATTGTTAGAGAACTAGTAGATGCTGCCATACAGACAGATACGGCAAATGTAACATCAGAGAAAGTAAGGAAGCTTGACATGATTGTACGATACTCAAGATATAGTACAAAATTGAAAATAGCAAAAATACTATCGGAGAAAGGAATAGACGCAGTTCTCTCACTTCCTGAAGCACAGGAAGCACTTGAAAAAGCAAGAGAGGCAGAACACATAATAAATACAATATGTGAGAAAGTTCCTGCTAGTGATATAATAACAATGTACTTTCCAAAAGGTAAGAAACTTGACATATCTTACAGACAGCTAAACATAATAATACAAAAGTCAAAAAATGCAAAATTCGTAAACATACTAGTAAAAAGAGGATTTAGAACATACAGACTCTACTGTGGCGCAGATAAGGAAGGTCCTTACGACTGTACAACAATTGCAAAACAGCTTGGTGGAGGTGGTCATAAGTTTGCTGCAGGTGCACAATATAAATCCCCAATATTCAGGCCTGGTGAAGGGTTCAGAAGATTTGTTAATGTTCTAAAGAACTATTTAGGAGTAAGCAAGGTCAGGGTAATAGTTGTTGAC
Source organism: Thermoproteales archaeon (assembly GCA_027068725.1). GTDB lineage: Archaea > Thermoproteota > Thermoprotei > Thermoproteales > Thermocladiaceae > JAADER01. Next base: position 2,148 of record JAMOMD010000341.1, read on the forward strand.
GAGAATTTAAACCTGAACGAGATCGAAGTTTAGGAAAGTTTTGTTAAGAAACTTTTACACTCTCTGTGTTGGTACCATGAATAGTCTTGGCTTAACAGGCTGCTTCATGTAGTCGATTAGTCCTGCCGCCTCTAGTGCCTTCAGAACCTCCTCATCACTTGCACCTTTTGGTATGTCAATCTTGTACTCAGTAGGCTCCAGGTGCCTGATATTTACTCTCCTTCTCTTAACTCCTGTAAGTGACTTAGGTCCTGTTATGAGAACGAAGTTCTGGTCTATTATGTCAACTATGACACACTTCCTTCCTGCCTCTCTTCCTGCAATCTTGACACATACTCTACCAACATCGAATACTCGTGGCATGACTGTTCGCTACTCGCCTAGTCCTTAGCTTATAAGCTTATCTACTTGATCGCTTCTTCTGTAGCACCTTATCAATGTACGTTCTCAATATCTCGAGAACTTCATCCACTGTCAGGTATGTCGTATCTAGAACTATATCAAACACGGACAAGTCTCGTATATCTATTCCATAAATTTTCAGATACCTATTTCTATTGTTTTCTTCTCTGAACTTTATCTCAGCTAGTGCTTCCTCAATACTCTTGCCATCTCTCTTAGCAAGACGCTCAGCACGTAAGTTCAGATCAGCCTTAAGGTATATTCTTACATCTGCGATATCTTTCAAGATCCATCCTGCAAGATGACCTTCAATTACGACATTTCCTTTCTTAGCCTCTTCTATAGCTTTTTCATCTATCATTTTATCTATCGTGTAGTCCTGCTCTGCTCTCTTGTGAAGTTCTATGAAAGATACTCCAAGTTCTTCAGCAAGTTTTCTAAACAGCATTCCATTAGATACGTACCTAAGACCATACATCTCTGCGAGCTTTTTCGCAATAGTTGTCTTTCCACTAGCAGGCTGTCCACTTACTGCAATCACTACCATACTGTTAGTAGTCTAGTAAAGTAGGGGTAGTTAATGAGAGCTTTCTCTCGAGAAGCTTGTTCAGGAAGTTCCAGAGCTTGTTCCAGTTCCTGATCCTGATGCTAGTCTAATAGCAAGTTTTAGTCCTAGTCTAAGACACTCGTGGCAGACATATCCTCCGTATGGTCTTGATACTGCTCTAATTGGCTCATGATCCGTCTTTATCCTCTTCTCATTCATTCCTGAAAGCACTCTTCCACAGATTGCACATCTTGGCGGATTCCTGAACCTCTTCTCGTAGTGTACCTTGAGCTCTCCTCCAGGTGTCCTAACCTTTATTCTCCTTAGTGATCGTGACCTATACGCAGGACGAACCATCTCGTGTCTGCGTGTGCTAGTCTACTTATAAATGTTCTCGCACGTGAGGTATGCTCTCAGGAATCTTCTTGTAAAGTGATAGTATTCTGAGAAATCTCTCGCGAAGATGCTCGTCTTTCACAAAGTCGCTCCGCGACACGCGGCCGCTAGGCGTTATTTTCACGCCTTCGAGCTCGAGTAGCTGCTTCTTGATGTTTGGTCCTCGTGGACTATAGCCACCTAGTCTACCATCGTTATGCACGACTCTGTGGCACGGTATTAAGACTGGGAGAGGGTTCTGTGCAACTATTCTACCAACCACGCGAGGATGTGAGCCTACTATGCTCGCTATCTGAGCATAAGATGCTACTTTCCCTCGGGGAATAGACATGACTGCGAGGAGAGTGTACACGCTGTCTGTCTGTGGTAGTAGTATGTGTGGTAGAATCTCGTCAGCATCTACGTGACCTTGAATGTACTTGCTCACTAGGTCAAGTATCTCTCTAATGCAGGAGTCTTGAGCTGTTGGATTTGGCACAGACTTGGCAGGCACAAGCTCTGTGCGGAGTATCTTAAGGTTTGGAGATAGCTCGATCTTGAGAAAAATGTCCTCAAACAGCTCAAGATATGCTTCACAACATTTCATTAGAGTACGTGTAAAACTTGCAGGTGTGTTAAAATCCCTAGTGTCGACAAATCAGGGCGAGCTAGAGATAGTTCTTCCTGTTGGCTCTACCGTAAGAGACCTCATCCAGCAACTCTATTTCAAGAGTCCAGACCTCTACTCAAGAATATGGGATAGCACTAAGAGCACGACGTGGCCCGACATCCTGATACTCGTGAATGATGTTGATGTCAGATTGCTCAATGGTCTAGATACTAAACTTGACGATGGCGTAACTGTAACCTTCATAGCATACATACATGGCGGATAAGAATGTGCATATTGTAGTAATCACAACAGAGGCTTTTGAAGAGAAGAGACTTGCAGAAGAGATCGAGAATCTGCTACTACTCAAGGGTATTGAGGCTCAGGTCAGGATAGGCGACTTTCCTGGCGTGCTTCTCGTAACGTCATCAAGCGTTGACTCACTTAAGCTTGCTAACACGTTGATTAACTTGGCCCCCGTCAAGAGACGTGCACGTAGTATAGTGCCACTAATGAAGTGGACATACCTTGACTGTCTTGACTATACGTGTGTATTTGTTAGCGTAATTGAGGATATTCTTCCAAGGATAAATATTGACCTTTCAGGAAAGCGTGTGTGCATCAGGTGTAGGTTCAGAGGTTTTCGAGGAGAGCACAGAGCCGAGATGTTGCTAGGAGAGTATCTTCGTAGGACTTTTCCTAACCTGAGAGTGAGCTTAACAAATCCTGATGTTGTGCTACTGGTTGAGACTGTGCGCGAGCTGTGTGGTGTGTATCTTGGTCGTCCTGATTCGTCTGTGCTCTTGTACAGGGGAATTACGTAGGGTGCATCAAAACTTTCGGACTGGTGTATAAAACTAGTTCAGTAGTAAGCGTAAACTAGTTAAACCATGCACATGAAGACAGCTCGTGAGTAGAATATTCAAGAATGAGGAAGCTCTTCGCCCAGAATATATTCCAGACTACCTACCTTTCAGAGAGAATCATCTCAAGAAGTTAGAATTATACTTCTCACAATTCCTTGAGAAGCCTGGCTCTGTCTGTCCTAAGGTTGTTCTCGTAGGCAAGACAGGAACGGGAAAAACAGTAACAGCAAGAAAGTTTGGACAGCTTATTCAGGAAAAATACAAATCTAAGAACATTAGATATGTTCATGTTAGCTGTTTCTTACATAGAAAACTGTTTGCAGTACTCAAAGAAATTGGGCAACAGCTAAATCTCCCAATACCAAAGCGTGGACTATCTCTAAGTGATCTTATTGGTCTCATAGTAGACATGGTTCACGAGCGTGATATCTATGCAATAATAACTTTGGACGATGTATTTCATCTAGTGAATGCAAGCGATGAAGAAGATCAGCTTGGAAATTTGTTAAAACTAAGTGAGGAAATATACTACAAGACAGGAAAGTATAGATTCAGCTTCATACTAATTAGCCAAGATCTGACATTCATAGATAGGCTAGATCCTTCTGCACGTAGTCTACTTGGAAACATAAGGATAGAGTTCGAGCCTTACACAAAAGAGCAAATATACAAGATTCTAGAACAGAGAGCACAATTAGCACTAAACGATGGTGCGTACAGTGAGGACATTCTAGAAATGATTGCGGATGTCGCAGGTGTTGATGAGGAGAACTCAGCATCTACACAGGCAAGTTACAGAGGAGATGCACGATTTGCAATCGACGTGCTATGGCATGCTGGCAAGCTAGCAGAGCTTGAAGGTTCTGAGAGAATACTTCCTGAACATGTCAGGGAAGCACTTAAGCAAGCACTTCCTGGTGTGCCAAGAGAATATATTGAAAGTCTTCCGCTTCATAAGAAACTGTTCTTGCTAGCAATAGTTAAGGCTCTTAAAATGAGAAAAGATGATGCTTATGTTCCTTTTGGCTTTGTTGAAGAAATTTATAATATGTTATGTGAACAATATGGCGAGAGACCTAGAAAACACACTCAGCTATGGGAGTACTTGAGAGAGTTAAAGAGTCTAGGAATTGTCGAGACTAGACTGTCAGGTAAAGGAAGACGTGGAAGAACAACATTAATATCAATACCAGTCCAGGCGCCACAGCTGGATAACGATAAGACAAAGAATGTTTCTATATCAATACCATCAGAGCCGCTTGATACCCTTGAAAAGATGTTAGAAGAAATGATTAGGAAAGAACTATCAGCATGACGACTATGTCGAACGAGCGTACAAAAACAACATTACTTGAGACATTGTTATCGTCTAAGACTAGGATAAAGATACTTAGGGTACTGATAAGACTACGCGAGGTAAATATAACGAAGCTTACACGTATGACAGAGCTTAATCATAAAGTTGTTAGGTATCATATAAATGTCCTGAAGGAGCATGGAATAGTTGAAGAGAAGCATATTGGTAGAATATGCATAATTAGACTAAATGAGAATAATCCAAAGGTGAAGATACTTCAGGAACTGTTCAGAGAGCTTGATATTCCAGAGCAGGAAACTTCTCAGGAACAGTCTACTTCTTCCTAGTTCTTGTAGTTGTCTTAACTGTTATTGTCTCCTTTGGTAGCTCAACGCCGAGAATCTTCTCAAGGGTCTGTATGTTATAGCCTAGCTTGTGTACAAATACTTCTACAAATTTCTTA
>JAMOMD010000342.1 GCA_027068725.1 Thermoproteales archaeon
GACATTTCTTGAGACGTATACTGAGGCTAAGATTGCTTTCAAGTTTGGTGAATACAAGCTGATAAGATCGTTAGGTATTCGTGAATCGATATGTAAGTACTGTATGAAAATTCATGGTGGACTTGTTGAGCTTTATAATCTTAGGAAGGATCCTTCTGAGGTGCATAATGTGTATGATTCGTATGATAATGTTGTCAAGCTTATGACTAAGTTAACTAGTAAAGAATTTGTCAGGTTTAGAGCGCTTTACACGATGTATAAGAGAGGAAGATTAAGACCTTAAGAAGTCATGTGCAGGTAAACCCATATTTCTTTACTATGTATCTCTCTAATGTTCTAATGTCGACATATCTAGACCTGTAGAATATTAGGTACCTTAGTGTTCTTTTGAAACCGTAGTCTATTATTGGAACATTTGATAGTTCTATCTTATTGAGATTGTACATTTCTCGAACTCTTCTGTACAGCATGACGCCGTCGTAGAGTGCTCTGAGGTATGTTCCTGGTGGTAGTCGACTTCCTCTGAGTCTAGCTCTCAGGTAGCGCCTGATGGCGTACTTGAGGGCTACTGCGAGGAGTATGGGCTTGTACTTTGTTTTTGTTGCAAGAGACTTTGCGAGAAAGTTCCTAGTTGAGAAGTATTCGCGTAGTCCAAGTTTTCTGAAGGTTAGTGATTCCATGTGTCTGCACGTGAGGTAGGGTATTGCAACCATGCAGAATCCAGATGACCATGCTCTGATGCCTAGCAGATCATCGTCCCAGTATCCAAATGCCTGTTCTGGAAATAGGTCACAGTTCTTGAGCTGTATCTTCTTGAGTGTCTCAACTCTATAGAGCGCATATGCTCCACCAACATATGTCACGTAGAGGCAGCACTTCGGGATCTCTGTCACCTTTCTACCTCTCATGAATGGTATCACGTGAAGTAGACTATCAATGTACATGCCCACATTGTCAAGTGTCCCAGTCTGGCCAAACTCTACTGCTCCCTGAAGACCACAGAGTCTCGGTATCGTGTCAGCAATCTCGACCATGTGTCTGAGACTGTCTGGAAGTGCAACAACGTCGTTATTCATCAGGACAACGTAGTCATAGTCTCCACGTAGAACATAGGTCTTCCAGACAAGGTTCATTGCACCATCGAATCCGAGGTTTGTTCCAAGTCTCACTATCTTGCACATTTTTCTTAGTCTTGAGTTCTCCTCAACGTAGCTCCTGATCTTCTCAAAGCTTCCATCTGTTGATCCGTTGTCTATCACGTAGACAAAGTAATTGTCATAATCAAGCTCGCTCAGCGACTGCAGTGAC
>JAMOMD010000343.1 GCA_027068725.1 Thermoproteales archaeon
GTCATCGTTGTTGTATGGTGCTTCTTCTGGATTGTCGTAGTCTCCTCCTACTGCTGTGAGTATTTCCCATCCTAGGTCTGTGAGTGTGTTGTATTTGCACATGATCTTGTCATTATGTGGATGTGGTGCTTCATACCTCTGAACAAGACCAAGCTTCTCACAAAGCTTCAACGTCTCATGCCCGTACCCCCAGGTCCTGAGAATGTGAAGAAGCTCGCGCGTGTATGGGTCTCTCCTGAACTTTGAGACGAAGTCCCTGATCGTCTTGAGAACACGCAGAATCATGCAGCTCCTCTTCCTGAATGTCTGAAACCAGTATCCGATGCCTAGGACCTTGAAGATGCCGTGCATAGATGCCTCGTGGACGTGTACGTTCTTTAAAAATGTTATCCTCAAGATGTTATTTTCGTCTAAGTAGACTAATACTTTCGGAGAGGTCCCTACAGTTCTCCTGCAGAAGTGATAGTTCTAGAGAAGCTATAGTCTGCGTAAAACATCTACGCAGTGTATATGAAATCTGTTGACTATCTGTAACATAGCATGAGGAGAAAGAGCCTTCTAATTATAGCAGCAGTTGCTTGTGTGGTAATTACAATATTAATAGTATATTGCATCACTTCCTTTCTATTGCTCAAACATGTCACAAAGCTAATAGTCGAAAGGACGTTTCAGGGAGCTGAGGCAAGCTACGTAGATGAGAACGATGTTGTACTAGTGTTCGTTAATACGTCAGTAATCAAGAATGGTCAAGTCACAATATCGTGTGAGCACTGTAGATTCAAGATATGTAGACGAGTCACCCTGATGCTCAAGCTTGAGAAGGCACTCAAGAATCTCACAGACGCTCCCTTAATATCCGTCATTCAGGTCTCTCCATCACCCTCTGTGAAGATGATTGACCTTGCTCCACCTGATGCTAACGCCTCACTGTGCAGCAATAGGACGTACAGCAGACTTGTGCTGACTGGCAACAACATTACTAGGAGAGTAGTGCTGAAAATACTGAGGGAAGGTCTGCTCTTCCTGACGTACACAGCTAACAGAAGCATAAACATGAAGATTAAGCCCATTGTCAGGATAGGGCTCGACTTCGCTTACCTGAAAGTATTCAACATCACTAATGAAGTGCCAACAATCGGCAATAGGACAGGAATAGCATACCTATTCAAAATAAGGCTAGACATACCTGAAGGATGCTCACTATCGCTAGACGACCTTAAACTATACATGCCAGTCAGCGCAGAAGTACATGGTGTAGGTCAGATACATGACCGGGAAGCCATAGTAGTAAGGCCAAGCATCGGCG
>JAMOMD010000344.1 GCA_027068725.1 Thermoproteales archaeon
ATTTTAGAGAGTTGAAACTTCCTGACATTAGCACACCAGCACCTCTAACAAAGATCTTGACTGGAATAAACGTGACAACATGCAGAGACTTGAAACATGTTCTAAATAATATTAGACAGCAAATACTTAAGATTCTCGAACAGGTAGATGTCAGTGATAGAACTAGACTAGTGCACTGTCTACTTCACACATCTTCACTATTCTTGCCGTTACTAGAGATCTTGTACATACTTGAACTATGCTCAAGAGGATGCATTAGTGAGAAAGATGCTTGTTATAACATTACTTTACTGACAGATACAATAGTTAGGAGTATTGGTGTAAGTGTAGTATCAGGAACAGTGCCGGGGATTGTTGTGATGTTATCAACGTCGAAGAATATTGATTATATGTCTGTAGCTAGAGTAGTGGCGAAATTAGCGGAGAAGAACTTTCTAATAATTGTAGCTGGTAGTTTAGCTAAGATACTTGAGTTTGTTACATTAGATGATGAGGGTCACACAGTTTACGATCTCTATCCTGATAATGTTATAAAGTGTGTTCCTATTATTGGAACACTACATTATGCTGGCGTGCTCGTTAGGGCAGCTGAGATTTTTGCTGGAATAGATCTTGGAGGAAACATATCTAAAGTTCATAATTATGTCTTTACAAAATTGGGAGCATGTGCAGTAGTTGTAGGTCCTGTTGAGAAGATGCTCATACCTGTCGCGCTGGCGTTATGTAGACTTGGAGTTCCCATAATCACGTACGGCGTGAAGCTGCCTATTGAGATCAGATCTATCCTAGACTGGTGGAATGCTAAGGATGCGAGAGAGGGAAAGAACCTGACTGTTGAAGCTATTCCAAGATGGTTACTCACGTATGCTGAAGATACTCAAGATCTTGTTCAGAAGGTCGCGCTGTCCTGTTTCAGAATTTGTGATAACTCAAGGTGTAGATTAGCGAAATTGAGCACTTACATATCTCTTAGCAATGGCATAACAGACGATGTTCTAAGACTAGTACGTACAGAGAGCGAGATTCCTCTCTCTACTCGAGACGCGATACTTAACATGTTAAGAGAGCGTGGATGGTCTGAGCGTGAAGTTCCTGTAGATGTTGATCTTACTCAAGCTCAATAACTATACCTTTAGTGAAGCCTCCTCGCTCAAGCCTCTTCCTCTCCTTGATTTCCAAGACTTTACCTAAGTCAGCACCCAGTTCTTTAGCTAATGCGTCAACTACCTCGAGAATATCTGCAAGCTCCTCCAATGTTCTATTCTTGATAAACTCCTCGACCTCTTCCTGAAGCTTCTTGATAAGCTCCTCAATGAGCTCCTGACCCTGTACCTGCTTGATGATCCTGAACTTCTTGCCTTCTCTCTCAAGAATTTCTGGAATCCTGTCACGGACAAGCTTCCTTACTGGCATTCGAGGTCTGCCTCTTCGAAATATTTTTTAGTCTACATGATCTACACAGCGCAATGTCACGTTGGCATTGGTCAGTTACTGAGGAGGAGATCATCGAGAGGACATTCAGGAAGTTCGGTGTGAGACCTAGTCCAGAGCAGATTGTGAAGGCTGCTGGCCGCGAGTACAGGATAAGCTGGAAGAAGGCGATCGAGACAGCTAGGTTCATCAAGTACTGGACGCTCAAGCAGGCACAGTGGTACCTTGAGCAGGTCGTGAAGCTGAAGATGCCTATACCAATCAGGACATATAAGAAGAAGCAGGCACACCATGCAACACCCTGGAGAGGATGGCCAGTAGCCAAGTGGCCAGTCAAGGTAGCTAAGGCATTCCTAGAAGTCCTGCAGAACCTCGAGAACAATGCAATATACAAGGGACTTGACGTGAACAGGGTAGTCCTGATACATGTCGCAACACACAAGGGCAGAAAGATATGGAACTACATGCCAAGAGCATTTGGTAGAGCAACACCATGGGTACAGGACACAGTACACATAGAGATCGTGGGTGTCGAACTACCAGCAGAGAACGTGCCAAAGAGACTGAGACTAGTACCATTCAAGTAAAATCAAGGTCAGGGGGTGCGGCCCTTCTCCTCACAGATCGGTCTGAGAGGTGCTTCATCACTAACTTCTCAATACAAGACTAACAAAAAGAGAAAGACTTATAGCTCCAACTCAGTCCCAGCAATACGATAGCAAAGGGCCGGTAGTCTAGCCTGGAAGGATGCCCGCTTGGCGCGCGGGTGATCCCGGGTTCAAATCCCGGCCGGTCCACCAAATTCTAATGTTTAGCAATTTCTAATAAAAATAGGAAGATGATGAGCCGTCCCTCCCCTGAATAAATGAAGAATTTTCACTCGACTGATAATACAAAATTTCCGAGAAATTACGCATTTCTGTCTACATAAATTATTGTTACTTCATTCTCGAAACAGCATTATAACTCTCTAGATTCCAGACCCTTGACTATACTTGATATTAGCAAAAGATTGCAGAATTCTACCATGAAAGTTTAGTATTAAGTTTATGTTAATGTTTTTTCTCTATCAGCGTTGGCAAAGCTCATCATTTGTTAGTAGGATGTGTCAGAAGGTGAGGGTTCATCATTTGTTCTTTAAATTTCAAAATGTTTAGTTCTCTAGAAGGAGCCTCATTCATGTTCGGGAGGGGGACGCAACATCACATTTCAGCCCCCGGACGTCCAGTTATTGATACTTGTTCTAGTTTATAAACTCAAAATTTGTGCTTTATAAGAAAGTGATTAGTCAGTCTAGGCGTTGGTCATCACGTGAGTTCAGTTGTCGCAGGTTTCATCATTTGAGGGATGATGAGTACGGAGCTCAATGAGTAGATGATTAGCTGGGGAACGACTGACCTTGTTACTTTTGTTCTGCTACTGCTTCTACAGCTGTTGCTTTGTGTTCTAGTGCTCCTTCTGCTACTTGTTCGAGGTATTCTTTTAGTTTCTTTTCTATTCCTTTCTTTTTCCATTCTACAAATTTTATGAATAGTGATAGTAGTCCTCGGACTGCGAAGTTTCTCTTTTCTTTAACATACATTTCAACAAGTTTTGGAGCCCAGTAGAGTGAGTGTTCTAGGCATTTCCACATGACTTCTATATGTTCGGGCTTTATCCTGAAGTTGAGTAGTGATCTCTTGTCCTTGAGTACGCCCATTGGGACAAGGTACATCGGCACAATGAGGCTTGGGTAAGGCTTGAGTCGGTCTATTAGTTCGGCAGTTTTCATGCAGTCGTCAGGTGTCTCTTCAGGAATGTTCAAGATCACTGTTGCTGCTGGTACTACACCAACATCTGCCATTATTGCAAATGCTTCCTCGACAATTTCTGGCCAGTTGTCTGCCTTGTATGGTGCAGCTTTTCCAGGCATTATAATTTTCGCAAGTCTTGGAGAGCCAGTCTCTATTCCTGTCTGGACACCAATGAACGTCTGTCCTGTTTTGCTGAATATCATCTCGGTCAGCTTGCTCAGTATGCGGCCATTCTTCTGTGCGTAGACTACCGCTGCTAGACTCACGTGTGCCCAGCCAACACTCTCGGCATGTTTGAGGACCATCTCGTGCAGCTTTATCAGGGGCTCTGCTCTAGGTCTCACACCATCTGCACCATAGAGTAGGACATCTTCTGAGTGGAGAAGTACGTGGTTAACTCCATGTTTCTTGTTGACAAGTATCTCTGCTTCAATCTTCTCAAGTGGTATGTATCTAAGTGGTCTCAGGGTGACACTACAGAATCTGCAGTGTCTTGGACAGCCTCTCATTATTTCTACAAGACCATTAACGCTCGGTGCTTTAATGACAGGAATCTCGTCTATGCTTGGAACTTCGTCTGCACCAACGAAGACATATCTTGGCAAGGGCTCATTGTTTAGCACTTTTTCAGCTATCTTGACAATGATCTTCTCTGCCTCTCCATCAATGACACAATCAACACCCCACTTCTCCCAGAGATCTTCAACATGTAGCCACTGCCATGCAGCTGGTCCTCCGATAATTATCTTGCCTCCTCTCTTCTTGAAGTTCCTGACAGGTTCGCTCTCCATGAGCTTAATGAAGTACTTCCTGTTCACTGGCTCTCTCTTAGTAACAGCCCACCATGTGTTACTCGGCGCGCAGAATGCAAAGAAGTCGTGATGACCAATCAGGAGTGCCTTAGCTCTTGTAAGATACTTGTCTAGATAATCAGGATCGATGACAGCTGCCTTGAATCCTGCCTCTTGGAGAGCTGCCTCAACCTTTCTCAGACCGTAAGGAGCCTCTCTTGGTCTTCCATACTTGTCGCACTTTGGCTTTGGTGCACATATCCACATCCAGAGAAATTCAGGAAGACCAATAGCGGGACTCGTAGTCATGAAGCCTATGAACTCCTTCCCATGGTGATTAGTCATCAATGTTCGGTCAACAGTGATTACGAAGTCGAGGTCTAGCATAGACTCACTTCGTGTATCCCAAGCTTATTCAAGACTCTTAAAGCAGAATCTCTAAGTCCTGAATCATCCACAATTAAGTAAACCTGATCAACCTTGCCTAGCTCACGCACACTAGTATCAAGAATTTTCTCAAGTTCTTGACAACTATTAAATATGTAAAGTCTTATACCAACATTCAGATTCGATAGAAGAGCTTCGCGAACTCTAGGAATCGTTGAGATAACTCCTGCACCTCTAATTATTATGTATAGATACGATGACTTCACTTGACGAAGCTTCTCTATTATTTCAATAAGCTTCTTTTCAAGTCTATCACACTTCTCGTCTGCTATAACTATTGCACAGAACTTCATAACTACTTCCTTACACTTCTTCTACGATTTTTCTAGGACTTATATCTTTTGAGAATATTGCAATCCTATACCCTGGATGTTCGGCATCTTCGTCTACTCTCTCAAGTCTATACATCAGCTTTTCATACGTTTTCTCACGTATACTTGCACCATTATGCACATACAGGACTTTCACATATTTTCCAAACTCGACATACTTCACGAGACTCGATAGGCTGACCCTGAACGTGTAGTGCAGAGGCATTTTCACGTTCATTAAACATATTCTCCTGCTTGCCTGCGTGTCTTCTCGCCTCAGGATCGTGAATGCTATATCTGATATCCTGTTATCGAAGACTAGGAGCACAGTGTTGAAGTAGTGTGCTATTCTTATTGCAATAGTTGCAAGTAGTAGATCGTCATCAGGCACGCCTATGACCTTGATTGCGGCTTGCTTGCTCTCGTGAACCTTGATTACTCTAATGTTCTCGAGCTCTACGTCTAGGTCAACCTTCGTCCTGATGTGAGAGTCAGGCACCACTATTATGCGTTGCACTGAGTGCAGTCTCTAGATTCGGTATCTGATATACCTTTACCCTTCTGAAGAAGTGTAAACGTGTCTGGATTGACATGTGTGGAATAGGTCTACTCTATCCACTGAATGTCGAGAAGGCACTGCAACTTCTGAACATGTTAATGACTAGGGGTAGAGATGCTGCAGGTTATGCAATAGTTGATCCTGATGGTGGACTAGTGAGTTATCATACTGGATCTGTGGAGAATGTTAGAAGAAGTTTACGTGAGGAGAGGTCTGGAGACTTCCTGATAGTTCTACATGCTCGTGCTAGACCACTAACAGAGGAAGCAAATGTTGCACAACCTGTCCTGTGGAGAGGAGTTCTCGTGTCAATGGAGGGAATAGTAGAGAATGACTGGGAGTTTCGTAGTAGTGATGCACCTAGTCCATGGATTGACGCATACGCTCTCTGCAGAGTATTTGAGACACAGATAGAGGATGCGACTATTAGTGGACTTGAGAAGGTTGTTGGCTCGTTTTCCTGTATTGCAATTAACCTGTCAAGACCTGATGTTGTGAATATTGTAAAGGGCTCTCAGCCACTTGTCTTCTCGCTGAGTGAGGGTTCTCTTGCAGTAGCATCTGAGGACTGGATGCTTATCAGACTTGGCATTAGGAATGTCACAGTACCTGAACCAGGAACCTACATCAGGATCAGCATAAGAGACTCGAGACAGAGCATCAGGAGATTCCGTCTTACTACATCTGCGCCTGTGCCAGAGCCCTCCGAGGACAGGGCAGTAGTTCTCTGTAGTGGTGGTCTAGATAGTGGCGTTGTTGCATGTATTGCTAAGAGAAGACACAGGAAGGTGTACTTGCTCTTTGTTGACTATGGACAACCTGCAGCAGCGAGAGAAAGAGAGGCTGTGCATAAGATAGCTGAGAAAATTGGAGCAGAGGTCATAGAAGTTAAATTGCCAAATTTGCTAAATGTCGAGGGATTGAAGACTCAGGTTGAGGGTCCTGAAGCTGCAGAGACTTTGCGTAGATGGGTTCCAGCAAGGAATCTCCTACTTCTATCAATTGCAGTAGCGGTTGCAGAGCAGGTTGGGGCTTCTGTGGTATATACAGGATTTAATCTCGAGGAAGCATGTGTATTCCCAGACAACACGACCGAGGCTATTCAACTACTAGATCGTGCAGCAAAGCTCTTTGTATCACATGGTAGAGTTCGCATAGTTGCACCACTTGCAAGACTAATGAAAAGAGATATTGTGAGACTAGCAATAAAGTATGGCATACTTGACCTAACGTACTCCTGCGATAGACCTGATGGGCCTTGTGGACGTTGTGAAGGCTGCTGGCTCAGGCAGAGAGCACTCGAGGAAGTGATGAGAGAGGCCAAGTAGAGTCAGCTTCGGCAACGGTCATCAGG
>JAMOMD010000345.1 GCA_027068725.1 Thermoproteales archaeon
AGAAGCGAGAAAGTTACTGAATCTACTATTTATCGAGCGTGTTGGCTTGGTCATTAAGTTGTTTGAAAAGTCTAGTAACTACCTTAGTGACTTAGTTAGGTTTCTTCGCGAAAACAGTCTCAGACCTGTCCCACGTATAAGTGATATGAGGATTAGAATGCTAATAAAAAATTCTTTTAGAAATGTGAGTGGCTCGCTATGTCTTCTTCGTGATTTGTCTATACATGGTGTAGATTATGTTGGTGTCATTATTCCTATAGATGAGACAAGGTTTTCAGATCTTGAGAATCCTTGGTTTGATACTTTCGGTAGTTTGTCTCCTATTTTTGTTGTATGTGATTTATCTAGTGAGAATGAGCTCCTGAGTTGTGTTAGATCAGCTTATGCTCTCAGGTTTAGAATTTACTTCGTTAATCCTAGATTATGGTTTTCTGATAGAAAGAGACGTGCAGAATTCTGGAAGTTCTTCAATATGTCCAAGAGCAGGATCTTCACTAGTCTTGAGGAATGTCTAGAGTTCCTTAACAAGAGGAAGGGCACTGTTGTTCCTGTTGCATTATCTATGCATGCATCAAGTGGCGAAGTTACACTGCTAAAGATTGTCAAGGAGCATGGTGTAGATAGACTCGTGTTTGTGCTAGGTGGTGAAGAGTGGGGATTGTCTCCTCGACAAGTTAGTCAGTGCAGGTACGTTGTTCGTGTTGGTCCATCAACAGGTGTTCCACTGTCGGTTAGTGAGGTCATGTGTTATGTTACGTGTATGTTAAGAGCACTGTTAAGAGCTTGAGCATTAGTGTACAGCTATGCCACGTGTAGCTGTGATCGAGGGGGATGGCATCGGTCCTGAAGTAACGGAAGCAGCTCTGAGAGTTCTTGCACATGTGTGCTCTATGTATGGTATCGATGATCTAGAGATTGTCAAGGTGCCAGCTGGTGACAATGCACTGAAGGTATATGGCTCTCCCCTTCCCGAAGATTCTTGGAAGGTCATCACTAGTGTGGACGCGATCTTGAAAGGCCCAGTTGGAGAGACTGCAGGTGACGTAGTTGTCAAGATCAGGAGAGGACTCGACCTCTATGCCAACATTAGACCATCAAAGTGTTATCCTGGCGTTGAGTGTCTTAGACCAGAGATAGATCTCGTAGTTGTTCGAGAGAACACTGAGGACGTGTATGTTCGTGCAGAGTACCTTCACGGAGATGTTGCAATTGCCCTACGCGTAATATCTGCTAGAGCAAGTGAGAGAATTGCAAGAGTAGCCTTCAGGATTGCTAGGCAGAGGAGAAAGAAAGTCACAATTGTG
>JAMOMD010000346.1 GCA_027068725.1 Thermoproteales archaeon
TTGCCCTGCTGGAGCGTCTTATTCGCCTCTACCAGCATCTGCATTGCCTGCTGTAATGTCTTGTTGAGCATCTCTATGGCCTTCTCAGCCTGTGTAGCGTTGAGCTTCTGGGCTGTCTCAAGCATTTTTGCCAGAGTCTTATTGTATTGTTTGATCACCTGTATCGTCTGGTTGATCTCTTTCTCAAGGTTTATCTTCACGGTCTTAACGGTCTCGATCACTCCTTCAGCCGTTGTTATCGTTATATTGACCTGGACTATGATAGAGTCTATCTTGTTCATTATCTCTACCGCCACTGTTATGTTGACTTCTCCGCTCGCAGCCATCTTTTCTAGTTCTTTGTAGAGCTTCATGGCTTCTTCGAGCATCTTGTTAGCCTGGATAGTCATGTTTAGCGCGTCGCTGCAACCACACTTCTTTGCCTCCTGCATTACTTTTTCGAGCTTTTCCTGGGTCTCCATTATCTTTGCCTTTATCTCTTTGAGTTTCTCCATAATGTCTTCAACCATGTACTTGGAGGCGTTCCTGGTTATCATTCCCCATGCTTCGTGGAGCATGGTCTTTATCTC
This sequence comes from Thermoproteales archaeon, assembly GCA_027068725.1. Taxonomy (GTDB): domain Archaea; phylum Thermoproteota; class Thermoprotei; order Thermoproteales; family Thermocladiaceae; genus JAADER01. Next base: position 570 of record JAMOMD010000346.1, read on the forward strand.
GGCCATGACGCGTAGTGCTCCTGTCAGGTTGCCGTTCTTTATCATTTCCTCGGCTTGTACTGTTAGGTTTAGCATTAGCTTGTACTGCTTCATTGTCTCGTTGACTAGTTCTAGTAGTTTGGTATTGTTTGTCTCGATGGCCTGCTGTCTCAGCTTCTCGAGTGTCTGGTTGAGGCTTCTAAGCCTCGCCTTTATCTCCTGTAGTGTTGTGTTAACGGTTTTCTCAAGCATTGATTTGACCGTGGTCGTGTTTGTCGTGACGTTGGTCTCAACGTATACTTTTATGATCGGTACGGTTTGTTCGAGGAGCATTAGTGCCTGGCTGGCATGTGTTAGTGCCAGGTCTATTGATACTACTACTTCTCTTGACAGGTTGGTGTTGGGCAGGCTCTGCTTGATCATCCGTAGTATGTCTACTGTCTTGTTTAGCTCGTGGAGTGCTTTTATGATCATCTTGTAGGCTTCCTCGATGTTCTTGGCAGTTATGGTTGTGTTGACTGTTTGTACCGATATTGTCTCTATGGTCTGGGCGAATTTCTTGGCGTGGATTATTTTTGCTATATTGTCTACTTCGTGAACGATCGTTATGATCTTTACAGTGTTACCGGTCTCTATTACCTTTGTTATATTAATATAGAGCTCGTGCACCAGTTCCTTCTCGTGCAGGGATAGTGTCTCGTTTAGATTCTTTATTATCTGGTTGATAATGGTCTTGATCACGGTGATCGTCATGT
>JAMOMD010000347.1 GCA_027068725.1 Thermoproteales archaeon
GAGGACAGGAAGATCCTGCTCCAGTAGCTCACGCTTAGCTAAGTAACATGCTAGAGGATGCTCGGATGTTCCTATGAGGTAGAGATCCTCGTCCTCTATCTTGTATATGGCATCCTTGAGAGCGTCAAAATCTATGACTGATGTTATGTACTCGTACTTGAGCATGTATGGTGGAATAACTATCCTGAAGCCCTTCTGTGTCAGGAAGTCGATAGCGTAGAGCATGAGTGCAATATCGAGCCAAACAATATCATCAAATATGTAGAAGAACCTAGATCCAGCGACTTCTCCCGCCTTCTCTGTGTCTCCAAGCTTCAGAACATTCTCAAGCATGTCAGCATGACCAATGGGCTTCCAGTCAATGACCTCGTACTCGACCTCATGTCCAAACTTCTTGACCTCGTCAAGAAACTGCTGAAGATATTCTCGATACACCTTAGGCCTACCCCAGTATCTCAGTGGCACCTCCTCAGCATCTTCAGGACAGAGCTGGTAGACCTCTGGCTTAATCAGATTGGGGAAAGATCGAAGAAGCTTCTCACGCTTCTCCTCAATCTCCTTCAGCTTTGCCTCAACTTCCTGAATTTCTTGCTGTTTCTTCCTTGCTTCCTCGATAAGTTTCTGTCTCTCCTCAGGCTTTGCCTGTCTTATCTGTCTCGTCAGGACGTTGTGCTCGTGCCTAAGCTCGTCTACCTTCCTCTTAAGTTCACGCCACTCACGGTCAATCTGAAGAAACTGGTCAACAAGGCTAACATCGTATCCGCGTGCTCTAAGCATTTTCCTGACTTCGTCAGGTTTCTCTAGCAAGGTCTCTAGCAGTGTCCAGGTCATGAATATCGCTAGTTCCGTATCTAGCTAAGGAAGTATTTCAACACTGTGTCAAGTCCTCCTGATGGTTACGGTCCTCCTTCTCTTCCTGACTCTCCACAAGATCGTGATTATCCTAGCCACGTCTCTCACGATGTTGTCAACGTCCTCACGTGCTGATCGCTCTATGACTAGGAAGGGGGTAGCATAGTTGGGAAGCCACAGCTCTATGAACAGCTTATCGAACCGGTTCACAACATCAACATCGAGAAACCTGTCCTCTGTCGCAAGTATCCTGACGCGGTATCTCAGACCGTCAGGAAAGGAGATCTTCTCAACTAGATAACTGTTAAACATGTTGAGTAGCTTGTCCACGACCTTACCTGCAGCTATCCTGTAATCAATGCTGTTGTTGATGTGCACGTCTACCTTCGAACGCGGTTAGTCTGATTAACTTATAACCACTACGTCGTCCTCCTCTCCTTTCCTTCTC
>JAMOMD010000348.1 GCA_027068725.1 Thermoproteales archaeon
ACATAGTTCTACAGGAACGATACATTGAATCTACAATAGTCTACCAGCATGCAATGGGACTTCCACTAGAGTGGCTCGAGATACTAAACCGCTATTTGCCCAATCCTGATCTAGTAATAGTGCTCGATGCAGAACCTGAAGAAATACTCAAGAGACTGAAAGAGAGAAAGAAGAGTATTGAAATATTCGAAGATATAGAGTTTCTACGAAAAGTTAGAGAACTCTACATAGAGAGAGCACTTAAGAACAACTACATTATAGTAAATACAACAGGAAAAACTATTAAAGACACTACAGCTCAGATCTTAAGCATTATTAAGGAAGTCATAAAAAATCAAAAGTCCAGACCTTCTACAGGATAATTCACTGCCCTACCATAGTAATGTTTTACACACCTGAACTCCGTTACTAGATCCGCCATCTCTATGATCTCGCGCGGCATGTATTTTCCAGTAACCGCTACATGACAAATTTCAAGAAGACTTTCTATATACTTTACTGCGAGTGATAGATCTAGACCGTGTTTCACAATAACAACGCCAAGCTCATCTAAGATTGTTAGAAAAGGTCTCACGCTTCTTGCAAGCTCTAGAATCTTTTCAAGACCTTTAAGTGATAGCTCTCTAATAGTTTCACTAGACGAACCGAGACCAGGCCCAAGCGGCATATATATTATATTTTCAAATCTTTTAAGCACATCATACTCACCTATTCCGAGATCACGTTTTATAAAATGTGCAAAAATTACAGGAAACCCATGTCCAACAGCTCTAATGGCAAGACCTATGGCACTTGTTGTTTTTCCTTTTCCATCTCCGTAGAATACTAGGAGGAATTTTCTATTACTCATATTAGCCACTCTAAACTTACGCATCTTCTTATCTTATTCACTGCTAAGTCACAAGCATGTACAAACATCTCGAAGGGGTCAATTTCAGGAATATTCTTCCCAACGTTCCTGAGTAGCTCTTGTAAAAACTTAGTATTCAGAAGCACTTCATGTATAGAAGTTCCAAATACTAAAAGACGCTCATTAACAGCACCTTCAAACAATTTTAATCTTACACGATTTCTCTCCACTATTTTAAATAAGTATCTTCGAGAATCTACTTGCACTCCCCTATGTATCTCATAGCCTCGGACAAGTATTCCCTCACTGCAAAATGAACAACCTAGGGTTATCGCACAGGTCCGTGCAATAACCTTTTCCTGAGTATATACAAATCGCGTATCTAGAAAGCCTAGACCTCTAGCATACGTTGCCGAGCCAGTCTCAAGACCTGTAGCATCTTCTATTTCTCTTGAGAGTATCTGAAAGCCACCACAAATACCAACTATTATGCAGGAGCCAGCTAACTTATGTAGTTTCTTATCAAATTCTAATTTCTTAACATATTGAAGAGACTTAAACACATTACGACTTCCTGGGAGCACAATAATGTCAGGTTCGCCTAACTCAGATGGAGTTCTAACATACCTAACAGAGACGGAGTCAATATATTTCAAAAAGAATAGCTCATTAAAATTAGCCATGTACGGGTATGCTATCACTGCAACGTCGATATTATATTTTTCTGGGACAATATTACACACATTGAGACTATCCTCTGGCATTAGATTAAGGTTATCATCAAGTTTCAAGACCCCTAGCACAGGTTTCCCAGTTCTGGACTCTAGCCACTTATTTGCATTTTCGAGAAGTTTCTCGTCTCCACAAAATTTGTTTAGTATAAATCCTCTGACGTGTTTCTGTAGTTTTCTTGGGAGAGAATAATATGTTCCTAGAAGAGAGGTGTATGCACCGCCTCTATATATGTCAGCAACTATTATTATATCTAGTTCAATTTTGTTTTTAATACAGTAAAGTAGTGGAAACATATTAGCAATATCTCTAGCAGCAAGGTTCGGCTCAAAAGCTGAACCTGCCCCCTCCATGATAACTACGTCAAATCTATTTAGTAGGTTTCTTATAGATATTTCAATAATTTCTCTTAGAATTCCCGTAGTTAGGTTATAGTAACTTGATGGTGATGTTAACTTAAGTGGTCTTCCGAGGACAATTACCTCACTTCTATATTCTCCAAGTGGTTTTAATAACACAGGGTTAATTAGTGCAAATGGCTCAATATTACAAACTTTTGCTTGAAGATATTGTGCATAAGCTATTTCTTCGCCTCTCTGTGTAGATGTGCTGTTTAGACTCATGTTCTGTGGCTTAAATGGAACTACGTTTATACCAAGTCTATGAAGTAGCCTGCAGATAAGAAGAACGAGTGTTGACTTTCCAGCACTACTCGATGTTCCAAGTATCGCAACTAGCTTGCTCATTATGTGTGATATTACTTCTCCTCTTCCTTCTCCTGTGATGGAACGTAGTAGTAGTACTCGCCTATTTCTCTCTGTAATCTATCGAGTACCGAGCCTCTCTTGTTTATTCTAGGTCTTCCAACTCTTGGCTCTCTTCTGAACGTTATGTCCTGCTCTTTCAGGAACATGTTCATTCCTGTCTTCAGGTCAGTCGGCTCATGAGCTATTCCATGCTTACCTGGCTCTCCTGAGAATACCATTACAGCATTTGCGAGATAGTCCACCATTGTTATGTCGTGCTCAATTATGAGTGCTACAACTTCTCTTTCCTCAATTATCCTTCTGATGACTGTTGCGACACGTAGTCTCTGCTCAATGTCTAGGTACGCCATAGGCTCATCAAGCACGTAGAGCTCAGCATCCTTCAGGAGCGCGGCAGCAACTACTACTCGCTGTACTTCTCCTCCACTGAGTGTTCCAAGTTCCCTATCTAGTAGAGGCTCGAGAGTTAGACCACTCGCAATGTCTGGCCATATAGGCTTCTCCACAAAGTCTCTACCTGCATATAGTGCAAGAAATTCGCGTACAGTCTTGTCGCTATACTTGACTGCTATGTCTCGGACGTACTGTGGCTTGTAACTTATCCTAACTTCGCCATATGGCACGACAGTGCCTTCGTCAGGCTCGATCTCGCCAACTAGCATTCGTGCAAACGTTGTCTTACCAATGCCGTTTGGTCCAAGTACTGCAACAATCTCACCTCGGTAAAGTGCTCCAGACTTGACCTCGAGCTTGAAGTCTCCGAGACTCTTTTTCAGGTCAGTCCACTCGACAAGTATTTTCTCCTTGCTAACTTTTCTTTCAGGTGGTGTCGTCCTGAACGTTATTGCTCTGTCACGTATGACCATGTTCTCAGTGCTCAAGTAGCCTTGCAAGTACTCGTTGATTCCTTCTCGTGCACCACGTGTACGAGATACTATTCCATAAGCGCCAGGTTTGCCGTACAGAATTACTACGAGATCTGCGAGATAGTCGAGGACTGCCAAGTCGTGATCTATTACTACAGTGTACTTTCCACGTGCTGCTAAGTCTCTTATTGCTTGAGCTACGCGAAGTCTCTCAACAATGTCTAGATGTGTTGTTGGCTCATCGAATATGTACACGTCTGCTTTTCGCAAAAGTGCAGCAGCAATTGCAAGTTTCTGAAGCTCACCGCCGCTGAGATGTTTTATGTCTCTATCAAGAATGTTCTCGAGCCTCAGAAGCTTTATGACTTCCTGAAGCTTTGCCTCATCTCCTCCTGCGACTTTCCTTAGAACATCTATGACCTTACCCTTGATGTACATTGGAATGAGCTCAATGTACTGGAGCTTGTGAACAACTGTCAGCTTCTTAGCGTAGAGATCCTGAAAGTATGGCTGCAGCTCAGTACCTCTGAAGAACTTTATGACCTCCTCTGGACTCCGCTGACCTTCTGTACAGAGGTTTGGAACAATTTCTCCTGCAAGAATTTTCGCAATCGTAGTCTTTCCCAGACCATTCTGTCCGAGAATACCCACGACCTTGCCAACCTTCAGGATCGGAAGCCTGAACAGCTTGAAGCCGCTAATTCCATACTGATGAACACAGTCTCGTCCAAGCTCTGTAGGAAGATTAACTATCGTTATGGCCTTGAAGGGGCACTTCCTGACACATATTCCACATCCTGTGCAGAGAGCAGTAATGACAGGTCTTCCAAGGTTCTCGTCAAAGTATATTGCCCTCTTGCCTGTTCTAGCAAGTGGACAAAATCTAATACATTCTCTATTGCACTTTCTCGGCTGGCACAGGTCCTTGTCTATGACTGCAATTCTCAGACCATGCTGATGACTAGACATTACTCGACCGTCAGTAAATGAAGCGAATATCAAGTTTGCTAATTAATTCTTAAATTAGGCACAGTTCAGAATCTGAATACACAGAGCACAGTGACAATTCTAGAACTACTACGTGACAGCTTCATACTAGGAATAGACATAGTACAGCCTGGCGTTTATGCATACGCAGTCACCATAAACAACTACGTCGTTGAGAAAGGAGAAGCAGACGAGCAGACTCTCCTAAAAATAATCAAGAAGTACAGACCCCTCGTAATCGCAATAGACAATCTTAGAGAACTTCTAGACCTTGGAAAGAAGTTTCTAAAAGCATTAGGTAAACTGCCATTTACAGTACACATAGTACAAGTTACGAGAGTTGAACCTGACTTAGAAGTGTCTGTAGAAGAACTTGCGAGAGAGTACCTAGGCTTAACAGTTACAAAATTATCTCCTGTACAGACAGCTGAGGTATTGACAATACTTGTAACAAAGGGTGTTGGTTCATTAGTAAAGTTGTACGAACCTGAGACTAGAATTATAATAAAGGCCAGACTTGGCACAAAAGAAGGTGGTATGAGTAGACTAAGGTACGAGAGAAATATTAGACATAGAATAAAGCAGCTTGTTGAAGAAATTTCAAAGAAACTTGATCAGAGCGGTCTTGATTATGATTTATTTTTCAATGATGCTGAGGGTGTACGTTCTGCAACATTTGTTGTATATGCAGATAAGTCAATCGTTAGGAGACTTGTCAAGCCTGTCAATAGCATGGATGTCAAGGTAGTAATTGAGCAAGTACTAACTGATACTGTAAAGTTTCTCTCATTATCAGGAGAGGAGAAGTACGAGACAAAGCTAGGCGAGAGATATCTCATAGTTGGAGTTGATCCAGGCATAGTTACAGGTCTCGCAATACTTGACCTGAATGGACGTGTGCTACTTCTACATAGTGCAAAGAATCTGAGTAGAAGAAAACTACTTGACATTGTCTACGATTACGGCACGCCAATAGTAATTGCGACAGATGTTGCCAAAGTTCCTGACTACGTTAGAAAGCTATGCTCAATGATTAAGGCAGTCCTATACAGTCCTGAACGAGATCTGACAGTCTATGAGAAAAGCGAGATAGTTAGTAAGGTATGCGCTGAGCAGAAGATTCAGGTCAAAGATCCTCATCAGCGTGATGCACTAGCCGCAGCATACAAGGCCTACCTATACTACAAGCCTAAGCTCGATAAGGTTGTTGAAGAAGTGAAGAAGCTAACCGTTCCAGTCCCAATAGACGAGATCAAGGCACAGGTCATACGTGGATTATCGATAAAGCAAGCAATCGACAATGTACTAACGAGACTAAGAAGAAGCAGAGAATACAAGGTAATTGTTGTCAGAGAACAGGACGATAGTGCAATAAGAAGAGCCCAGGAGCTTGAGTCTAGAGTTAGATTACTAGAAACGGAGCTAAGAAAGCTCGAGAATGAGAAAAAAGAACTGGAATTAAAACTACAAGAACTTCAAGATAGAACATATATAGAAGTCAGAAAAGACATGCTTATAAGGAGTTTGGAGTCTAGAATTAAACAGTTAGAAGGAATTGTGCAGGAGCAACAGCAGAAAATTAATATGCTTAATGAAGAACTTGAGAGAGTTAAGAAAATTATTGAGAATATGTTACTAGAAGACTCCTACATACCTGTATTTCATCTAGATCTTGTCACTTGTAAGAAAATTATGACAGACGTAGTATATTGTGAGAGAATACCTGACATAACACTCCTGAGGCAACTTGTGAGAGATGTAGGTTTGAAAATGGTAATTGTAGAACAAGAAGTCGACAATAACATTAGGTCAAAGATTTGGGATAAGGCATCTGTAATTATTGTGGGATTAAATGAGCTTGGAGATAAAGTCTATAGAATAAGTAGTAGGTTGCTGCTTGTAGATAAAGCTCATATTGACAATGTTAGGCAGCAGTTAATGACGAAGCTCAATAGGGAAGTTACAGAGAGCTTGCTAGAGAAAATAGTTAAGGAGTATAGAAATAGAAGAATGCAGGGTATTGTACCGTAAAGGTATTATCTACAGATCTTTTCTACAAGTGCTTTAGCGAAGTGCTGGCTTGCTTCTGGACCATTAGCAGTAACTATATTTCCACTTATTACAACGCTCTTTGATAATTCTACTATACCTCCGTGTTCTGATACATATTTTACGAGTATTGGAGCATTGTACATTGTTATCTTTGTTTCATGTAGTATTCCTGCGATTGCTAGGAAAGTTGGTGCTACACATATTGCACCAATAATCCTGTTATTTGTATAGAATTTTCTTACGAGATCTACTACCGCGTTTACGTACGAGATTGATTTTGAGATATCTGAATGTAATGCCTTCAGGAAGACCGAGCACTCATGTATTAGCTTTACTATATTCGAAGTGTTCGCTATCTCACTATTTCTGTACAGGTAGTATAGTAGTGCGCAATACTCG
>JAMOMD010000349.1 GCA_027068725.1 Thermoproteales archaeon
GTACATCAAAGCAGGAGAAGCCATAGAGAAAGCAGTCGAGAAAGTACTGAAAGAAAAGCGCAAGCTCACACCTGACCTTGGCGGAAATGCAACAACACTAGAAATGGCAGAGGAAATAAAGAACAACATTCCACTTCTCAGTTAAGGACCCAGTCATCACATAGTCAGTTGAAAACTCCCTCATCATTACCATGATGAAGCTCTCACCGCTGATATAAAGTGATGACGTTTCATTGAGCTGAAAGCCCTGGCTCCAGCATCAGAAGAACAAAATAATTAATGTTAAGCAAAATGTTCTCGCTAGTCTACTATGCGTAATATAATTACGACAGTCCTATCAATTATGCTAGTAGTATTGATAGTATACTATGCTAGTAATGCTATTCAATTCTCTCTTCCACTATACTTAACACAGCTAAGTGTCACACTTGCAACTGTGGGAATTATAATGTCGATAGCAAATCTTATTAGGGTACCTGTCGCATTTATGTCAGGAATTGCCACTAAATCATATGGAAGACATAAAGTACTAACAGTAGGATGTGCCATGTTCGCTATATCAATCCTGTTATTAGCCTCATGCAACATTGCTATCATATCGTTATCACGTGCTATTCTAGGAATTTCTGCAGCTTTCTTCTTTCCAACAATCTGGATGCTTGTATCAGATATTGCAGCACGTACTGGAGCTACAGGTCGCATAATTAGCATAGGTAATGCAGTTTCAAGTTTTGGAATGATTTTAGCATTTGCATCATCGGGCTTTATTATAAACTTATTTGGATTTCGTAAATTCTTCCTCATGATAGGCATATTGCTACTATTACTAACACTGCCTCTGTCTAGAGTCGCGAAGAGATTTTCCTCTGAGCAACTGGTAAAGATTGGCGTTGCGATAAGGGACTGTGCTACACTTTTGAAAAGAAGATCCTTTGTTCTTGTACTTATAGCGACTTTAATAGAAATGTATGTGCTATATTCTTGGCTAACATTTACTCAAATCTATATGAAAAACATCGGACTTAGTGAAGCACTGATTGGACTTGTAATGTCTGCCGAGGTCGCTACGTATGCTATACTACAGCCACTAGTTGGTCATATTATAGACAGACTTGGCCTCAGATCTGTGCTTCTGCTATGTACGTCCCCAATCTATGGACTACTTCTCGCCTACATACCGTACACCAGGACTGTGCTGTCTCTTACCCTCCTGATGATTGGTATTGCTCTAGCCTCATCACCTTATGTATCCACTATACTATACATACTGACTAGAATGTCTAGTGAGAAGGAG
>JAMOMD010000350.1 GCA_027068725.1 Thermoproteales archaeon
ATCGATAGATAGATGGTCAGGCAAAACGACGATAGCGCTAGCTATAGCAGATTCAATAAAGAGAAAAGGAAAATCAGTAGCGCCATTGAAACCATTCTCAATAATTGAGCCAAAACCTGAAAAGACCGTTGACGAATCTATCTTAGCAATATGTGATCACGTTAAGGTGAGTGAAGATTTCTCTAAGTTATGCCCAATCTTACTAAAATCACAGCTATGGTACACAGATTATGTACAGAAATATACTAGAGACGATATCATAAACAGGATAGTGGAATCTCACAAATATCTGACAGGTAAATACGAGACTGTTCTAGTAATTGGTTACAAGTCAATATTCCATAAGATACTTGGAAAAATAACAGAACTAGAAATAGCGAAAATACTTAACTCTAAGCTTCTCCTAGTAGTCAAACCAAATCATGAAGATGTGCTAGGAGATGTAATATCAGCATACGAGTATGCTAAGAATAATAATGTTGAAGTTATTGGAGTTGTATTTAACATGGTTAAACATCACATGCTTCAGAAAGTGCGTAATGACTGGACAAGTATTCTAGAAAATATTGGATTAAAAGTCCTAGGCGTGGTGCCAGAAATACCTGAGCTATACAATCCAACTATCAAGGATCTTGTAGAGGAACTTGAAGCTAAAGTTCTCACATGTGAAGATAAGCTAAATCAGACATTTGAAACAATTCTCATAGGTGCAATGACACCAGAAACAGCTCTACGATACATGAGGGCTACACCAGGAAAACTTGTCATAACAGGTGGCGATAGGGCTGACCTCATAATGGCTGCGCTAGAGACCGACACTAGAGCCATAATTCTGACAGGTGGCGTATATCCAAGTGCTAGACTTCTAGCGAAGGCCGAAGAGAAGGGAGTACCTGTGCTAATAGTTAATTATGATACTTTCACAACTGTTTCCAAGATATTATCAATAAGTGGGAAGCTTAAGCCAGGAGATAGAAGAATAGAGATTGTTATAAATAAGCTGAGAGATTATGTGAACTTAGATGAGATTATAAGAAGCCTAGGAGCCTAGTGCCTTCTTTATAGCTTCAAGCTTCTCAACACATTCATTATATTTCTTCTCAAGCTCCTGTAGCTTTGCCTTACACTCCTCTAGCTCTTTCTTAAGTGACTCGCTCACCTCTCCAAATAGTGGAATCTCAATCTTCACTCCTTCCTTGAGGAACTTCTCGTACGTCTTCAGTACGATCTGTCCAGCCTTAGTCTCACCCTTGAGGTGCTTTCTAATTGTTGCCTCTGTCTTTCCG
>JAMOMD010000351.1 GCA_027068725.1 Thermoproteales archaeon
TCTGAGATCTAGTATTAGGTTCATTTGTGGCACTAGCACATACATGTATGATTCTTCTCTCGAAGGTACTCTACCAACAGCATACTCTACGGTACCTGTCTCGTTAATGTAGATGCATATTCTTGTAGGAGTTTCATTATTATTGTGTGCGAAAAATTCTAACGTACTTCTAGATAAGGAAAGTTGAGCATATATGCTTAGATTTCCACTAACGGTAACGTAGATTTTGTTAACATTTACTAGACTTTTAGTGCTTTTGTTAATAATGTCTAGTAGTGTAGGAGTCTTTGTCTTCTGTCCTTCTGTTCTATGGATTTTGGGTATTGTTAGCCATGTTGCAATTATGGCAGTAATTATGATTAGTGCAGATATTGTTAGTAATATTACTGACCTTGGCTTCATGTTATTTTGATGTGTTAATACTTTAGACTAAAGTATTATCGTAAGTTGCCGAAGTTGTTTTGGGAATTATTTGTGTTTTATTATATTTCGTAGGCTTGTATTAGTATTGGAACCTTGAGTGGGTTCATTAGTCCTGTGACGTAGAACTGTCTCTGTCCTAGGCGGACGATGCTTGACTCGTCTATTCCTGCCAGGTTCATGTATCTGCTCATTTCGTTTAGATCTGCTGTGCTTGGTAGTGAGCCGAAGAATACTGTGTTGAGGTTACTTCTAACGTCTGGGTCTATGTCACCAACATAGCGCTGGCTCACTAATATTACTGCGAGATTCCATTTTCTTCCCTCTCTCACAGTCGTCACGATGGGGTCCTTGCTTGGTGGTTCTTCACGTGCTGGAACGTAGTTCCTAGCCTCATCTATCACAAATGCTATGTTCAGCCTCTCTTTCCTCTCCTTGACCATGCTCCAAGCAGCCTCAATCACTGAGGCGACAATTGCTTGCTTAATCTCGAGCTCCCTATCTGCGCTCAGGTCAACAACTGTGAGACCTTTCTTTAGTGCAGTCTCGACGATTGTCCTAGGCTTAATTGTCCTCTGTTCGTACTCTTCGAAGATCTTTGGGTCAACGTAGGTCTTCAAGAATGCCATGACCTTAGCAATACTGTGCATTCTTGCACCAACTGACTGCATTATCACCTTGACGTACTGTAGGAACTCCTCAAACCTAGACACGTCAAGCACCTTGCCCGACCTTACACTTGGCTTAGTCTCCTCCGTCTCTTCCTCTTCTTCACCCTCTTCTTCAGGTTCTCCGCCATCTGTCAACTTTCGCTGCTGTAGTAGTCGCCTCTTGTCAGATGGCAGGATCTCCTCTAG
>JAMOMD010000352.1 GCA_027068725.1 Thermoproteales archaeon
CATTGGAGATGTATTAGAGAGGTATTGACTGGAGTTAAGTGGGATTTAGGAGATTACGATTATCTTCTACGTCATTTGGATGAGAAGCTTACTGAACGTATAATACACAGGTATGTTCCTGCTTTATTCACGTTCGAGGTCAAGGTATATGAAATAAAGAGTGGGGTATACCTAGTCTCTATTGGAGATTGGTTTGACGTGCTAGCAGACCGACTCTCAGACCTTTATGTCGAGACGGATGGTGAGTTCACTATCGAAGATGCTAGACAACTTGTTGAGTCAGATCTCACTGCTGAAGAAATTCGAAGTGCACTGGATACATCACCTTTAAAGATTGTTGTTGAGGGTAACCCAGAGTTTGAGGAATATATGAAGGTTCTAGAACTTGCAAAATCAGAATTCTACCAATACCTAGACTACTGCTACCTACGTAAATACTAATATCTGAACTTTTTAAGCAGCACCTTTATTAGTTTGTTAATTGTCTAGAAGCTTATACTATGTTTAACTATGGAGAATTGACTAGCGAAGACATTGAGTCACTGTTTAGGGAACTTGAAGCTCTAGTAAATAGGTATGTAATGTCCGAGGTAGGGAAAAGAAAGATCTTAACCACCTTAATGATCTTACGTACGGTGGTCTTGCAAAAGCTTAAGTAAAGGATAAGAGTTAAGACTTGCAGCTCCCTGTCCCTTCCGTATGTTATCTCCTAGCGTAGATGTGTACTTTAGGGTTCTCTACACTACTCTACGTGATCTTTCGAGAAAGTTCCCATTTCTGCACTATCTCCTTCTCGATGATGTTGTTAAGATCGTGAATGAACGTCTCAAAATGCTAGGATACAAAGAACTACCACTTGAAGAACATGTAAAGCTGCTCACATCTATTAGCCATAAGGTGCAGCTTGTCTATGTTCAGGACATGTCCAAGGGAAGAACGTTAATATATGTGGGAACATACTGGACAGGAAGCTAATAGTATTGACAATAGGTTAGAAACCTTGCTCGAGAACTACTTTTCACTAGTTCAAAAGTAAAATTTAGGCAAAGCAGATTAATGGTACTGTGACTAGTAAGTCCAAGTTGGAGTTGCTGCTTGAGAAGTATCTTTGTCTAGAGAAGGGTAGTCTTGATATTTTACCGCTTCAAGTCTTTAAGAAGGTTCTTATTGAGCGTGGGATTGTAAAGATTTCAGATATTGAACAAAAGCTTGAGTATATACTAAAAAGAAGGAATCGTCTTACGATACTTGCCATGTTTTTACTAT
>JAMOMD010000353.1 GCA_027068725.1 Thermoproteales archaeon
CCATGAACATTAATTTTCTTCCATGTCTCGGCTACGGATGTTGCGAATGCTTTTCCCCACGCGATTGTCAGCTCATTATCGATCCCCAGCCTGTCTAGGCACGCTAGGAGAGTTCTCGCACTGTACCATGATGGTATGTTCCTGCCACGTTTTTCAACTGTCTCAACTAGCTTGTTAATGAGCTCGGTTCTGTATGTCTTGTATAGTGATATGGAGAACATTGCTAGGTCAAGATTCGTCATTGTGTCTAGTATCTTCTCATTCCAGTACAGGCTCGGGACACTACTCCTAACGATTGAAAATGGTAATCGCACGCTTGAGGCAACTTCCAGTGCTTCGTTATACTTTTTCTGTCGTACTAGTTCAAGGAACTTTAGGTATCCCCTGAGGAAGGGGTCTGTAATTAGTGGGTAGTATTCTCTTCTTCGGAAGATGATTGCCCAGATGTCTCCTGGCACCATAGTGTGTGTTATTCTGACTATGTCACGTAGATCCTTCCTGTACTTAACAGCAAAAAGTGGTAACTTACCCTCTTCTTTCCACTTGTCGACAACTCTTGCAAGTGTTTTCACAATCTTCTTTTTGCTGACTGTCCTAGGCACGATGCCGAGCTTTATCTGTTCGTAGAATCTGTGGAGTACAACGTTTGGTGGGAAGTCAGCAAGCAGATCTATTAGAGCATCATCGATGTATCCCTTGCTTGCCCTTGTGATGAGTCCAAGCACTATTTGGTCTTTCTTGAAGCTTATGTGTCTCGCGAACTGTAGTGCTAGTAGGTGAAAGTTTGGGTCTTCCATCAGAATGCGCTCGTGCAACATCAGTGACTGTCTCAATACGTCCTCCCTGCTCATGTAGTAGAAGTTTGTCAAGTGACCGGTAAGTAATGTCTCAATGAACTGCATCTTTGGACTAAACACAGTAAAACTGTGTCTACTTGGGTCAAACCCTTCCTGCTGTACTCTTCGGTCTAGGAAGTTTCTTGCCCAGATATCGAATGTTGACATTGCATGTCTCCTACATGTGTAAAGTTTTTAAGCTTTTTCACAGAGAAAACACGATGACATGGTACCTACTCGCGCATATACTCTACAAAATGTATGAAACAACTGGTAGACTAGACTTCGAGATTAGTGAGATAGAGAATGTGTTGCGTGAAATGTACTGTGGGTATGGTGTGTCTATTGTTGATAATAGGGAGATGCTTCTCGACTTCTTGGAGTTGCTGGAGTACTTCCGCATGGTGAAGCTAGTTGATAATAGGGTTG
>JAMOMD010000354.1 GCA_027068725.1 Thermoproteales archaeon
TAAACTAAGGTAGAGACTGTACGTCACTCCTCCCCCGGGTTTTAGGACCGGAGGTTTCCTCCTCCTGTTTTTTGGCTCTCTTATTTGTTTAGGGTCCGCATAATTAAACACCATCTATCTAGGTCCCGGGGTGTGAGACGCCCCAGATTCGGGCAAGTTGCCTTCATCATCTGGGAGACAAGTAGGCAAGATCCTCACCTTTGCTAGGATCAGTGAAGCTCCTCGTGGTGAGGCATCGATCACGTTTATCTGGAAGATGTCGAATAGTCGACTAACGGTCTGCGTCAGGTGCTGAGAAGTATTCACAACAATAAGCGACAAGTGTTGGGACATTTATCCTGCAGCGATCATTAGAGACGTAAAGCCACTGTACGTTTACTACTCCCTGGACAGGGACAGAGCATACACTGTCCTGAGCAGGTACCTACTAGAGCAGAGAGATGCCATACACGCTCCTGATCTATACATCGAGTATGGCATTGTGTTGCAAGTACGTGTCTCACACATATGTGCACGTGTTAGAGCCAGGATAAGCAACATTGACCTGAGCAACGTCTATTACGTGAGTGCACATGGTCTAGAGATGCACCATAGACATGGCAGTGCTGTCTTGTACAACAGGACGATCTGCCTAAGCAAAGGCACGTGGCTACTACTAGCACCAGCTGGCAAACTAATCAAGATCGATAACCTACCTGAAGATAAGGCAGTTGTTCTAGATCTAGGCAACGTTACCGCAATCCTAGTTAGCAGAAACGCGCTCTATGGCAGAACATGGACAACATATAGCGTAGAAGTAACGTTTGGCAAGTATTTCAGGTTCAGGCGCACAATCGTGTTATCACTGATCAAGAATGTCCCAGTCATGGTCTGGAGCACAGACATGCCAGAGGTCTGGATTGTACCAAGGTACGTCTATGATGATCAGGTAGTCATAGGCACGTGGTTCAACTACTTGCTCAAGTGCAATAACTACACCATCAGCATCATGTACAGCAACTACACACTAAGTAGCACAAGGATCCCAGAGCTCAACATAGAGTTGCCGCCTGGTACAGCAAACAATGGTCCAAAGATACTGCAAATCGATCAGCGTTTATTCACGGGAACCTGTAGACTCTATGTGACGGATCTGCCAGAGACGAGTATTGCAACAAGCTACGTTGTGCAGAGCAACTACCTGAAGGTAAAGGCAACAAAGACAGAGGTCAACATAAGCAGCATGTTGCCGATAGACCACTGGACCATCTACATAATTGCAGA
>JAMOMD010000355.1 GCA_027068725.1 Thermoproteales archaeon
GGTATAGCACGGGGATACTTGACAAGGTCTTCCAGTGGCTTGGTAAGGAGATTGGTCTCTCACAGCCGTATAGGATAGAGTTTCCAAACAGTACACTAGTCTACACTTGGCTCTACGCTACACTAAACATAACCGTGGAGCAGACAGTCAAGAACAGGACAGTTATACACCACGTCCTGTACAGCATCACGTACCTAAACAACACGTGCCTATCAAAGACCTGCGTCTTCGTCTATGTCCCATACATGCTATATCAGGCACTTGTGCCAAATAGAACAATGATAGAAGGAACAGGAAGACTAGAGGTATATCACGTTCTTGCAGGTGGCAAACCGATGACAGTCACGTACATTATCGGCAACATGTCTAGGATGGGGCTAGTAACAGTAATCAACACTACAGAGCCAATCAGTGGCTACGTCAGGTACATGACATACATCAACGTTACTAGACTGCCAAAGTCGTCAATAACGCTCACACAGTTAATTTACATACCTGAGAGCAGGTACACACTACAGCTACATGAGATTGGTAGGACAACAGTAGCAATTAGTGAACATGTTGCAAATGGGCTAATCGACAAGAAGTTCAGTACTATACTACAGGCACTGGAGAGCATTGGCATACCTGAGGAATATGCAAGCATTATTGAGGGTAGGATCCTAGATGAGATAGCTTGGAAATATGGCAAGAATGCAACAATTACACAGGTAAAGATCGAGAACGCGAATGTTAAGCAACTAGTAGTTACGTATAGCGCATCTGTGTATGTTCCCGGCTCTGTGACCTATATGCCAATTTTGCTAGAGTACATGTGTGGTGGCTCTAGGTGTGTGTTAGAGTTTAGTGTTGTCCCGTCCTGAATTTTCCACTTTTTATTCTTGTGCGTTCTCTTACACACATGTTTTGGATAGTTGCGGTAATTGCAGTGCCTATACTGTTAGCAACGTTGCTGAGCATTGGCAAGGTACCACCAATAACACTTGCAGAAGTTGTTGCATTAACCTTCCTAATATGGATGAACTGTAGCGTAATTGTGAACTATGCCAGAAAGCTCAGGGTAGGGTACGTGACCTCACTCTTCCTTGTACCATTCTTCGTCACGTTACCTGAAGTTGTTACTAGTACAGTACTTGCAGGAAACGGACTTGGACTAGCAGGCTTCATCAACGCGATTTTTAGTGTGGTGATGGATCTGTGTTTTACCTTTGCACTGTTCACAGTTGCGTACTATAGAGTCTGCAGGAAGGTGCTACTA
>JAMOMD010000356.1 GCA_027068725.1 Thermoproteales archaeon
CTGGACACTACATCCAAAATTCAAGCACTAGAAACAGCTGACAATGGACTACTGGACACTGTTCTCATGCGATCCCTCGTTCTTCGAAGTCAAGATGCAGTGCAAGAGGTGTGGCAGATGCTGTACCGAGACAGAGATGGAGCTTCTTCCAGTAGATATTGAACGTATCGTAAAGCTGGGTATAGATATTCGAAAGTTTGTCAGAATAGACGATGAGTACGTCAGGTTAAGGTGTGCTGGAAAGTACTGTGTATTCTACGATCCTGAGAAGAAAATGTGCAAAATTTACGAGCACAGACCTATAGGTTGTCGACTGTATCCGCTACAGTACTCTGAGGGCGAGATCTACGTAGATCCTGACTGTCCAGCTCACGATACTATTCCAAGATCAGAAATTGAAAGATTAGCACCATATGTGAAGGCTTTCGTAGAGTTCTCGCGTATGACCCGTCTCTGGCTCAGAATCAGGTATGGCATTTAGGTAACACTTGGACTGAAAGTATTTTATAAGTCATCCTGACAAGGTACAGACTGATAGAACATGAGGAGCACAAGAACAGTAATAACTATGTGTATAGTAATTCTACTACTGGCATCCTTACCCATAGTCTATGCTGCCTCTGGAACATCTGGAACTGGAGTAGGAATAGAGAGTGGTATAAAGAATTTAGCAAAAGCAATAGAAATGGGATTTGAAAATACTACAAACACGATACTATCAACCTTATCAGGATTTGTCACCTACCTGAAAAATATACTAATAAAAGTTTCGGAAATAGTATCAATATGCTTAGCGCTTGTAGGATTCTTCCTATGGTTCTCGGGAATAAATCCATATAGTGGCAAGAGAATGGTAATATCAGCACTGCTACTATTCGCATTCGCGTACGTGCTAAAGTATGTACACATTTAAAATGAAGAAACTATGTTGATACTATACTATATGTGAGGTCTGGGTTTAGTACAATGACTCTATCATGTTCTAGCTCTGAGGTCATTTTAGCTAACCTTTCTTCATCAACATTTATGAGATAAGACTTTACTTGAAGTATAAACTCTGCAGCAACGTCTGTGAGCTCGTCTTTTGTGCAGTACCATGCTGTGAGACTATCGTAAAGTTCTCCAAAATGTGTTTGTAGTACTTCTCGAAGTCTTTCTATATCAAGTAACGTGACTGGTAGTGCAACTATGCCTAGTAGTCCTATGGTCTCTTTGCCAGGTTCAACACCTAGTGCTCTTGCTCTCTGAATGCATTC
>JAMOMD010000357.1 GCA_027068725.1 Thermoproteales archaeon
CTCTAAGGATTTGAAAGGAGCTTACAATATCGTTGTTAATAATGAAGAGATTAGGAAACGTGTCTTAATGTTTCTACATTTTGACAGGATTGCAGCAACATTTGGCTACTTGATAAGGCAAGGCAATACAGACATTATTGATGAGTGGAATTGTGCACCATGGCTTAGCAACATTACTGAAATGCGTCCGGAAACTATTTCGAAGATCTTGGAGAAAAGTTCATTGCATAAGGTCTACTGTATTCTCGTTAAAGCACATGTAGACCCAATTAAATTAGCGAAGATTGTAGTTGAGAAGTATCCGGAAGTTAAGATTGAGAGAATCGAGATACTACACTATGAGTATGTTCCAGATAAGTTTGTTAAAGACTTAATTCCAATACCGGGCTACAAGATAAGACTTGCAAAACCTGCAGTACACGTTGTATATAGGTTAAGGAATCCGAAGACGGATATTGAGAAGAAATTCGTATTCGAAGTCTACATATTCCCAGTACAGTACAAGTACAGCTACAATGAGCTAAGAGAACTTGCACGTAGAGTATTCCGAGTACTACTCAGAGAGAACAATCAAACACTTATCAAGTGTATATCGGATGTAGATGCAAACTCGTTTATCCAGAAGGTTGTTATTGGACTAGTACCAAGATGTTACAACAATAAGACAGTTAGGGAACACATTCTGGAACTTGTAGAGAAGAAAGCAGAAATATCAAGAACACTGATAGTATTCAAGAAACAGCCAAGACCAGTAGTACTAGTTGATTTATCGAGAACAAAATATTACAATCCAGTACCAGGCGAAGCACAAATACAGACCAGGTGAAAACACGCTACTGCAATAGCAAATTGTACACTGGAATTTATTGTATGTCATAAAGAAACCAAGAGATATGTTACCGTAGCACATATCAAGGTTACACACGTGAGAGTTGCTATGTATCGGTATTGAGAAATGTGACAATGATTGTACTTAAGCTTGATACAGGCCATATGTGCATACTTACGAATACAACAAGGATAATAGGAGAAATGATAGGGGGATATGTTAAAGCTTCTAAAGAAAATCTCAGTAAGATACTATCGCTTTTAGAGAATCTACTTGGAAGATAGTGCTAGTCAACTAACATTGCCATGTCGTATACACAAAGCCTATTAGTTTAACTCCTAGTTTCCCGTAATCTAGCCACCACTCGCCTATATACTCAAAGTAATAGTGAGAATACGCATTTTTGCTGTTGTTATCCGCTACTGT
>JAMOMD010000358.1 GCA_027068725.1 Thermoproteales archaeon
TGCAAGTATACCCGTGTGCCTAGGCTTGTGTATAGTCTATACAGCATGCTCCATCCCTGTTTGAAGGATGCGTTCTGCTGCGATACTGCTATCAGGAATGCTGTCCAGGGATCAGCAGCTCTGAGATGTATACCACGTATAGCATCAGCCAGCTTTAGCAGTGGGTCCTTCTTGCAGAGTTCATAAAATTCTGAGAGATCTTCTGAAAGACCTAGGACATGTATCAGATGCTCATCTAGTATAGACTTTTCAATGTTTTTCCCTTCTTCGATAAAGTATTGCACACTTATTTTTGTATTAATTTGTTTACACACAGCAACGCATACAGGATCTCTACTTACGATAACCTTCACGTACTTGCCATCGTACTGCCAGCTGAAGCTATATGCTGCACCTGTTAGGTCAAGTCTATAGTAAGGCTCGACTGGCTCAAGTATAGACTCGAACTTCTTTACTAATTTCATGTAACTACCATGACGTTACACGTCAAGCTCTTCAACATCTTCAAAATCCTCAAGCTCCTCAACAAGCTCAGCTGCGGTCATCGCCATTAGAGGTATTGCTAGGACATCGCCAAGAAATGAGAGTAATGCAAGATCTTCGATTAACCCAAGTGCCGCAAGTGCAGGAACATATTCCATGATTGGCTCGAGCTCTGCTCTCGCCTCTTCGTGACGCTTCTCTTCTACAAGTTTCTTAGTCTTGGAAATCTTTTCAGAGACTTCTTTCCTAATCTCGTTACGCAGTTGCTCAAGAAGCTTCTTACCATCCTCTGTCAGCTCGTACTTGACCTTCTTGACTAGTTTGCCCTCGATCTTCTCTATTATGTAGCCACCATTCCTGAGCTCCTGAAGGGTTTCTTCGATCTTGTTCCGGTTGATGCCTGAGAGTCTCTTGCATATGCAGGACTTCGTGTTACATCCCCTTGATATTGACTCAAGTATGAGGTATGCCATGTACTTATCCATACCTATCTCCTTCACCTACATCACTAGCCGAGGAGCTATTTAAGGAAAAGCGACGAAGAAGACAGAATCAGCAAGGGGTGAAGTCATCAGTCTCTCAGACCGGAAACCTTGTCATCACGTCAAGCCTCCTAGAGCCCTCTCTCGTATTTAACCGTGTCTCTCTGCTCTCTTTATTTCGTGAATTAGTCTTATATCAACAACTTCAGGATGTGCACGCATGAGAAGACTAGCAATTGCGCTTGCTATCGTTCTTGGAGTTGTAGCTTGTGCTATTGCACTGACCTATCTTCACTCGGGTACAGCAGCACCTCTGCTAGGACATGGAGAGAAAGAGACCCACATCTACATCATATCAGCACTCGCAAGCGAGCCAATGTCTCTTCTATACAACGTATCACTAGTTACTAATAGTAGTATAACACATGGACTACTATTCTTCGAAAGTTCTGGAACAGGAAAGTATCTGCTACTATTCATGTATGGCACAAATGCATACGCAACAATTGTATTGAAAAATGGAACTACATACACTGTGTGCAAACTATTCATGATAGTGCAGAATAATAAGACAAAAGTTGCAAAAATAATATCAAAACAGATACTAAACAACCCAGTCAAAGCACTACTAAGTATGAGACTTGGCAATGTTACACTATACGAAATATTCTCTCTGCAGGCAAGGTACCATATGATAAACTCAACAATAACATTTGAAAACTACAACGTACTAATACACAGCGTTGATTATGGAGGAGTTCTAGTACCTTATAAGATAGCTGTGAAAGGTAGGAATGAAATTCTTAATATGACACTAGTAAAGTTCTACAAGATGTTTAACGGGGTTGTAATGAACAACCTAGAGAGCTTATGTACGGGTGCTTCCAGGTGATATTACACTACTGAGCTCTTTAACAAGTAGATCTATCTCATCTTTCTGGTATGTTCTAACTATTCTACCACTTCTTATTCTTGTAACTCTGTCACAGTATGGTAATAGTTCTATGTTATGTGTTGCTAGGACTATTGTTATACCATAATCTCTGTTAAGTCTAGTAAATATGTCCATGACCTTCTTCGCAGACTCGACATCTAGGTTACCTGTTGGCTCATCAGCAAGCAGTAGTTTTGGACGTGTCACTATTGCTCGAGCAATAGCTACACGCTGCATCTCTCCTCCACTCAGCTGTGTTGGTCTCATGTACGCCTTGTGTCCTAGCCCAACAGCTTCAAGTGCTTCAAGTGCAAGTCTTCTTCTTTCTTTTGCAGGAACTCCCTTAGCAATTAGCGGAAGTTCAACGTTTTCTACAACTGTTAATCTTGGAATAAGGTAGAAGTGCTGAAACACGAATCCAATTAGGTCACGTCTGATCTTTGCAAGCTGTGTCTCACTCATGTTAGTTATGTCTATTCCATATATAACTACGCGTCCTCGCGTTGGCTTCTCCATCCCGCCCATGATGCTTAGAAGCGTAGATTTTCCGCTTCCTGACGGTCCAATTATGCAGTGGAACTCTCTATCTTCTATGCAGAGGCTGACGTCGGATAGTGCAACAACCTCGGTCTCTCCTAGCTTATATATCTTCCACACGTGCTCGAGCAGTACTGCACTCATGATCTTCTCCTGAGCACGTACACTACTGTTCCAAGTATAGGTAATGCACATGCGATAGCTATGACTAGCATAGGTGTGGCTGATAGCTTAGGCATGCTCATTCTGCTTGTTGTAGTTACTGTTGTTGACATTATCTTAACGTGAACAGTCTTGACGAGTCTGTGCTCGCGACCGTACTCGTCTAGGTAAGTCACAACTATCTTACATGTGCCTACTCCAGGCTCTGTTGCATTCAGTGTGAATGATGCGACTGTCTGCGACTGTGGTGATAACATGCTCGTGAACATGTATGGTGTTGACACAGTAGTGAAGTGCATGTCGGGTACTATGGTTACATTAACGTTGTACGCAGGTGCAGTGCCAATGTTAGATATCTGCACAGATATGACTACAGCTTCGCCAACCTTGACTATCTTTGGTGCAATCGTGATCTGAGTAATCGCTAGCAGTGGCGATGTGAGTACCTGAAAGGCAAAGGTCCCACTCTGTGTCAGATATCCGAACAGACCTGTCCAGTACGTTAACTCGTACACTATCTTCACGACAGGGACTGTGAGCACTCTTGGCACAGCAAGCAGGATCCTAATCGTCTTGCAGGATCGTGGAGGAACGTTTCCAATGTATAGTGATGTGTTGTTCAGGTACATTGCTGGCTGTGCCGATAATACGTTCAGGGTAAGGTTCTGTACAGGAAACATGTTTGGATTACATATCCTGAGGTAGACAGTGTTCGTAGAGGAGGCATTGAGTACAAGTGTCTCAGGCACTACCTGTATAGGAGATGATGATAGAACTCCCAGATATGTCGTGTATGTAACGTTTCTAGCACCAAGCTTCTCCTCGAAGTAGGTCACGTACACTTTCACAAGCACAGACCCAGACTGCGCGTACGTGTATGGTGCATGACTTGTGGACATGACTGTTACTGATAGAGGAACCTCTATGCAGTGCCCAGATTTCAGGCTCTGTGCCGATATCGAGATTGGCTGTGATCTGTTTACTGTGAGAGATACACCTTCAGGAACTATCATAAGAGTTACATGAACATTATACGCCGTGCCATTGCCAACATTGCATACTGCTATCCGTAGGTTATTGTTCTTGCCCACTATCAGCATGTGAGGAGTGACGTTTACCTTAATGTCAGGACTTGATAGCACTGATAATGTTGTTAGAATAGTCTGATGATCGGGAACTGTACGAATTTCTTCTCCAGGCACAATTATGCCATTCATAACTACCTGAGCCTTGTAG
Source organism: Thermoproteales archaeon (assembly GCA_027068725.1). Classification (GTDB taxonomy): domain Archaea; phylum Thermoproteota; class Thermoprotei; order Thermoproteales; family Thermocladiaceae; genus JAADER01. Next base: position 3,835 of record JAMOMD010000358.1, read on the forward strand.
ACTTTTGACCACGATAGTGTGATTGATAATATGTGTGAACCACAAGTGTACACTCTCACTAGAGCAACTGTGCAGATCGTTGTGTAGGGCTCAACTAGGAGTATTTTCGAAGGTGTTACTGTGAGTATTTTACCATCTGTTATTCCTAGAGTTATTTTCGTGTTATAGAGTATGTAGGGGGAATTATGTAGTAAACATATTTTCAGTATAAGTGTGCCATTGCATTTATTTGGATATTGTAGTATTTGCAGAATAGTTAGTAAGAACTGTTTGTTACTGTATGGTACTGATGGAAGGTTGTAAGTTACGGAGCTCGTAGATGATGTGCTAGTCGTGTGTGGGTAATATGTGTAGGGTAGACTACTGTTTGTTGGTGTTGTTGTATAGTAAGGAGAGGAGTATGGGTAATACGGGTAGGTTGGCTGAACCTGTGGGTATAGGTAGCTTGCAAGTTTTGATAGTAGGTATCTCTTCAATAAGTCGAGTATCGATACTTGTGCCATTACGTGTGGTGTGAATAATATCGTAAGTAGAATCGAGACTAATACAAATGTTGTCAGTACAAGTCTTGCTCGATTGAATGCCACAGAGCTGTCTACAGACATGTTAATTTATATGTTTCCATGACACAACTAGCCGGAAATGAGGATTGTAGATTATGTTAAGCTTGCGTGGAGATCCATATGGGAGAGGAAGGGTAGGACTATTGGAACAATAGTTGGCATAATTATTGCAATACTAGCTCTTGGAACAGCAATGGGTGTTGGAAATGGTTTTCAACAGTTCTTTGTTAAGAATTTTGCATCAATATTTGGTGTAAACATAGTCTATGTCATACCAGCGCGACATCCTCTGACTGATGCTGATATAAGAATGATGGAGTCTCTACCCTATGTACAACAGGTAGTTCCTGTTGCAATAACTCAGGGAGTGCTCTACGTGCTTGGTAAGCCCATGATGGTAAGCATCATAGCGATATCGCCACGGTACTTGCCTAGGATATTTGGCACCACAAGCATTAAGAACATAATACTTCAGGGACAGCCTGTCCTGACTAGCGGCACAGCGCTTGTCGGGTACTATGTAGCATTTACGAGAACGGGACAGCAGATAATATTCCCAGGCCAGAGAATAAGCATCGAGACAAGGAAAGGAACATACGTAACGCTCACGGTCTCTGGCGTGCTTGTTCCAGCACATGTTATTGCTTATGTGAATCCCAACATTGCAATATTTGTTGATTATAACACATATTTTAGCCTATTCTCAAATAAGCGAGAGTACGATTTTGCCGCAGTATATGTCTACCCATTAAACAAGGTTGACTATGTTTCAAAACTTCTAAAGAAACTATTTCCTGAATATGAGATATTTAATCCAAGAGCAATGCTTCAGTCATTCGAGAACTTCATCATTGCTCTTCAGATGTTTCTAGCATTCATCTCAGGTATAGGCATGATGATCGTTGGATTATGGATGTTCGATACTATGACAATAAGCGTCGTTCAGAGAACAAGAGAGATAGGAGTATTGAAAGCTGTAGGATTCTCAAATAGGCAGATATTCCTGCTCGTACTCTCGGAAGCTATAGTAATATCACTGATAGGCATAGTGGCAGGCGACGCCATCCTGATACCGGCATCATCCTTTGTCAAACTTAGCTTTGGCCCTGGCGTTGCTGTTCCAGCAATAATAACTCCCAGAACTATAGTGCTCGTGTCACTTCTGCCACTTGTAGTCAACATAATTGCCACACTTGCACCTGCATATAGAGCGTCTAGAATATCGCCACTTCAGGCACTTAGAACTGAGTAGAGGACTCAAGACCTGGATATACTTCTCTTGCTTTCAGGCATATCAGCAGTATCAGGACGGCAAGTGCGGCAACTATTGCCATGCTTATTCTAACGACGTCAGGTGCAGGTGCGGTCATTGCAAATATGTGACCAGCAATCAGCTCAACAATTGCTGTTGTTATTGTCGACTGTAGATAGCCTCCAAGTGCTGTTCCTAGTGAACCTCCAACATATCTCCATACCATGTTTATTGCAGTCATTAGACCAACTTCTTCTCGCGTAACTGACAGGACTAGCAGATTAATTAGTGATACAAGTAGGCTACCTATGGCTGACATAACTATCGTGAAGGCTGCTATTACCTGAAATAGTGAGTGTATGTTTACTGCAAGAAATAGCAGACATGCTCCTAGCAGGTATGCTGCTGACATGATTAGGCTACGTCTAACACCGATCTTTGTTATTAGTCGACCAACTATGGCTGACGTGATGAGCATTGCTATGGATGGGCCAGTCATGTAGTATCCTACCTGGACAATGCTTAGGCCAAAGCCTGCTGGCTTAGGTATCTCTAGGTATAGTATGAATACTTGGAAGAATAGGAACATTCCGAAACCTGCTACAATTCCTGCAAGATTGCTTACCATGACGTTTATCTCGGCTAATCTTCTCAGGTCGACGAAAGGCTCAGTCTCGGCAAGTTCCCAGAACATGAACGCGATGTAGCAGATTATTCCTGTTGCTATTGACATGATCACTGGCGTGCTTGTCCATCCAAGGTATGATGCTCTTTCAAATGCAAAACAGAGCAGTGCTGTGCCTGCGGACAGTAGGAATAGTCCTACATGGTC
>JAMOMD010000359.1 GCA_027068725.1 Thermoproteales archaeon
TATGGACACGGTCTTTATCTTCTTAGGATCACGCTCACCGAACGCCTTCTCAGGCGGTACCTCAATTGTGAGCTCCTGGCCCTCATCTGCCTTCAGGATAGCCTCCTCTACTGGCTCGAGAAGCTTCGTCTCTCCAACGATTACTAGCCTAGGCTCGTACACTTGGTCAGGACTGTAGATGCCGGCCTCCTTTGCCTTCTCCTCGTTCGTTGTCTGCACTATCCTGTTCTCATCCTTTACTATGATGGTGTAGTCAAGAAGTATGTAGTCGCCCTTCTGAATGGCCATGGCTATGATTCACCGAGCTCCTCGATCAGCTCTTCCTCTTCTTTAGCTTTTTCTGCCTCTATTCTCATTCTAACTAGGTGCGTTATGTAGCCAGCAACCTGATTCCTGACCTTCTTGCTGGGTATGTCTGCTAGCTCCATGACCATCTTCTTGTTGTGCTCGAAGTCTGTGGTGAACTTGTCAGGGTAGAGCTCCAGTAGCTTCCTCGCCAGGTTCTTTATGTATCTTGGCCTGACCTTGCCCATATTGCAGAGTGAGTGCGGTATCTAGACTTTAAAAACTCTACAAGCACATGGCTCATCCCGGATAGAGAAAGGTTTTTATAGAAGTGCTCTCGCTTCAAGGTCGAGGACTATGTCCACAGCGTACATCACACAGATTGGCGGCGTACCTGTTCTAGTACTGAAGGAGGGCACACAGAGAGCATTCGGCAAGGAGGCAATGAGAATTAACATAATGGTCGCAAAGGCCATTGCAGAGGTCCTGAAGGCAACGCTAGGTCCAAAGGGCATGGACAAGATGCTCATTGACAGCCTTGGAGACATCACAATCACAAACGACGGTGCAACAGTCCTAGACGAGATGGATATTCAGCACCCAATTGGCAAGCTCCTAGTTGAGGTAGCAAAGACACAGGACGACGAGGTTGGTGATGGTACAACAACAGCAGTAATCCTGGCAGGTGCACTACTAGAGGAGGCTGAGAAGCTACTAGAGAAGAACATTCATCCAACAGTCATCATCTCAGGATACAAGAAGGCTCTAGAGGCAGTAATGGAGCACCTGAGAAAGATCGCAATCCCAGTCAGGAGAGATGACCTCGACACACTGAAGAAGATTGCAGCAACAGCAATGCACGGAAAGATCAGTGAGGCAGTCAAGGACTACTTCGCAGAGCTGGCAGCTAAGGCAGTACTCCAGATTGCTGAGGAGAGAGAGCCAGGTAAGTGGGTGGCAGACATT
>JAMOMD010000360.1 GCA_027068725.1 Thermoproteales archaeon
TTCACGTTACATCACCATGAGGTGTTCAATCTCTTCTCTCTTAGCCTTGTCTGCAGGGAAGACACCGACTATTTTGCCCGAGTTCATAACTGCGATGCGGTCACTGATCTGGAAAATCTCGTCTAGGTCTTCGCTAGCAATAATTGCTGAGACCTTGTCCTTTAAGACTTTGTCCTTAATTATCTTCCTCACCTTGATGGCCGTTGCTTCGTCTAGTGCTCTCGTCGGGTTATATGCTACTAGCAGGTTTGTCGCTACTGTTAGTTCTCTCGCCACCAGTACTTTCATTATGTTTCCACCGCTGAGGAACTTGACAGGTGTGTCTGGTGATGGCGTCTTGATCTCGAACTCCTTGATCAGTTTGAGCGTTAGTTCTCTTAGCTTGTTCCAGTCAATGATTCCTCTACTGTAGACTGGCAGGACGGCGATGTTCTCGAGAATAGTGTTCTCGATGCTTACACCGTATTTTGCCGGTAAGTCTGGTATGTATCCTACACCGTTTACTCTTAGGTAGTAGGTTGATTTCTTGGTTATGTCTTCGCCGTTATAGACTATTCTGCCTTTAACCACTGGTCTGAGCCTCATTATTGCCTGGATGAGCTCTTTCTGCCCGTTGCCCGCTACGCCGGCTATTCCTAGTACTTCTCCCTTCTTGACCTCGAGGCTTACGCCTTGTACGGCGTATCCTCCGAAATCACCCATTACCCAGAGATCCTTTACCTCTAGGATTGTCTTGTCCTCCGGCGTCGCGGTCGGGAGTCTCTCGTATGTGATCTCGGCGCTTCTCTCTCCGAACATGAGCTTTCTGATTTTCTCTATAGTTGCTTCTTTCCTGTCTAGATGGCCTGCTACTTTGCCTCTTCTGAGAACCGTTATCTTGTCGGCTACGTCCATTGCCTCGTATATCTTGTGCGTGATGAGGACTACTGTGCCTCCTTCGTCAGCGAATTTTCTGATGAATTTGTAGAATCTCTGTTTCTCCTCGATCGGCAGATAAGTGATCGCCTCGTCGAGCAAGAGTATTTTTGCTCCTAGTAGGATTGCGCGGAGTATTTCTACTAGCTGTTTCTGCGTATAGCTGAGCCTCCATACCTCGATGCCTGGCTCTATCTTGATACCTACCTTCTTGGATTCTTCCCTGATGGTCTTGTATACCTTGGTTACTGGTACGAACTGATTGTATTTCTCGAGGCCTAGGATGATGTTCTCAGCAACGGTCAGTGTATCGATGATCTGTGGCGACTGGCTA
>JAMOMD010000361.1 GCA_027068725.1 Thermoproteales archaeon
CTGTATAGAATAACAGATGATGCTGAGTTCACCAACCTCATTGGTAAGATGCTGAGCAACAGACGTTTCTATGTGGAGCTGAACGGAGAAAGAAGCAGATGGCGCAATCAAAAGAATGGACTACCCCAAGGAAGTGTACTCTCTCCGATGCTGTTCAACATATATACAAATGATCAGCCTATACACACCAACACACGCAGCTTCATCTACGCTGACGACCTGTGTATGGCTACACAACACAGCACCTTCGAGCGGACAGAGGCCATTCTTTCTGAGGCACTGGAGAGCATGGGCAAGTACTATGAGAAGAATCAATTGCGTGCCAATCCCGAAAAAACACAGACCTGTACATTCCACCTGAAGAACCGAGAAGCAAAGAGAAAGCTTAACATCACATGGTATAACAAGAAACTGGAGCATACCCCAAACCCTGTATACCTGGGAGTTACACTGGACAGAACCTTGAGCTACAAAGAGCACATACAGAAACTGAAGTGTAAAACAGCTGCTCGGAACAACATCTTAAGGAAACTCGCAAGTACAACATGGGGTGCAAATCCAAGAACCATCAAAACGACGGCATTAGCTCTCTGTTACTCAACTGCAGAATACGCATGTCCTGTATGGGAACGATCAAAGCATGCAAGTAAACTTGACCCAGCACTGAATGAAGCATGTCGCACCATAACTGGTTGTCTGAGACCCACGAACGTAGAGAATGTATACCTGTTAGCTGGGATTGCACCACCGGCCACTCGGAGGAATATCACTGCTCAACAAGAAAGAAGGAAACAAGTGGATGATACCAGACATTCTCTGCACAATCACCAACCAGCTACGAAACGTCTGAAATCAAGGAACAGCTTCCTGCATTCTGTTGTGCCACTAGATGGGAAACCTTCGGCCGAGAGAATTACATCCTGGACCCATCACTTACAGTCAGTCCCACAGAAACTGAGTCCCACACCAACCGAAGACCTTGCTAATGGATCAGAAGCCCCAAGGTCAGAATGGAGATGCTTAAATAGACTCAGAACTGGAATGGGTCGTTGTAGATCAAACATGAAAAAATGGAAATACAGCGACGATGACACCATGTGCGAATGTGGAGAATCAACACAAACTATGGAACATCTGCTGAAATGTAGACTACTGGAACAAGAATGTACACCTGAAGATCTCATGGAATACAATGATACTGCCAAGGATTGTGTCCGATTATGGATGAGCAGAGTGTAGCGACACG
>JAMOMD010000362.1 GCA_027068725.1 Thermoproteales archaeon
AGTGGTAGCTCTCCTTTCCAGCCAGGCTCGAAGATCCAGAGCTTATAGGCGGGCTCGCCCTTCTTGATCGGGACCTGGGGTAGGGTCTGTTTGGGCATTTCTCATTACACCTCCTCTTTACTCCCTTACACCTAGGAATTTGAGTCTCTCCTTCACCTCTCCTGTCTTGGCTATCTCGAGGAGCTCCATGAACATCTTCTCGATCATTTCTGGCGGTGCGTCCCTACCTCCTAGTCCGTAGACGTAGTTGACCAGTAATGGTCTCTCCTTCATGTCGTACAGTGCTGTGTTTATGTCTAGGAAGCTCGGGCCGTAGCTTCCGAAGCTTATTCCGCGGTCCATTACTCCTACTACTTTTACGCCTTTCAGCATCTCTGCTAGCTCTTTGTGCGGGAATGGTCTGAACAGCCTTATCCTGATTGTTCCTACCTTGTATCCTCTGCTTCTCAGCTTCTTGACTATGTGTCTTACTGTTCCTCCAGTGCTTCCGAGTACTGTTACAACTACGTCTGCGTCTTCTACTCCGTAAGGTACTAGTACGCCGTCACCGTACTTTCTGCCTGTTAACTCATACCATTTCTCGTTTACTTCTCTAACAACTTCTGGTACGCGCTTCATTGCCTCGATCTGGTGCATCTTGTGCTCGAAGTAGTAGTCGTACAGGTCTAGTGGTCCGAAGCTCAATGGTCTAGCAGGATTGAGTATCAGTGGTACTTCTTCGTCGAAGTAGTCAACTTTTACCTTGGGGTATGTCTTCCTGTAGCCGCCTAGGAACTTGTGTACTTCCTCATCGGGCAACATTCTGATGTTCTCAAGTGTGTGGCTTAGGAAGAATCCGTCGAGGTTGACAGCTACTGGTAGGAGTACTCTCTCGTCCTCCGCGATCTTGAACGCCTGTATTGTTGTGTCATAGGCTTCCTGTACGTTCTCGACGAAGATCTGTACCCATCCGCTGTCTCTCATGCCGTAGGCATCGCTGTGGTCGTTGTGTATGTTGATAGGTGCTGATAATGCACGGTTTGCTACAGCAAGTACTATTGGGAGCCTGAGGCTTGCAGCGATGTATAGTATCTCCCACATCAGGGCTAGTCCGTTGGCTGCTGTTGCGGTGAACGCTCTCGCGCCTGCCGCCGCGGCGCCTACACATGCGCTCATGGCGCTGTGCTCGCTCTCGACGGGTACGAACTCTGTGTGTACTTCTCCGTCTGCGACGAACTCAGAGAACTTCTCCACTATTATGGTCTGT
>JAMOMD010000363.1 GCA_027068725.1 Thermoproteales archaeon
ACTCTAGACTAGTTAAGGTTAGAAGATGCGTTAACAAAATTTTAATTGATGCCCCATGTTCTTCAAGTGGAGCTATCGGAAAAGATCCTGCAGTTAAGATCTCTCTTAGAGAATTAAGAAGACTTAAATGGTACGTAGATGTTCAGCAGAGTCTTGTTAAGAATGCTATTGAGATATCTTGTAAGGATACACTCATAATTTATGCAACTTGTTCTCTATTTCCTGAAGAGGGTGAAGAGGTAGTTCTGAAGTTTGTTGATAGTGTTAGGTTGGTGAGACCGGAGATACGTGCATCTTCAGGATATGCTAAGTATGGAGATGTTGCTAGTAAGGTATGTAGAACATTTCCACATATACACGAGTGTGAGGGCTTCTTTATATCAGCCTTCTACAAGTCCTAAATCCTTGATTATGTTCCTAGATGGTGTATGTAGTATATTCCTAATTTCCTGTCTCTCGTTGAGTAGTGTAGTGAATACTGTAGGCATTTTCTCTAGCACGTCTGTTGGCAAGATATGGTACCCCTTCTCTATAGCTGCGAGATCTCCTGCAAGACCAACAATGAATGTTGCAATGCATGCTGCCTCAAATATGTCATGAGTCTTTGTCACGAGTCCAGCAACAGTGCCGGAAAGTATATCACCTGTTCCTCCTACGGTCATTGCAGGATTTCCTGTAAGGTTGAGCTTGTACCTATTGCCATCTGTTACTATGTCTACATTACCCTTTAGCACAACTACTGCACCTCTAGTTCTCTGCTCAACGAGGTTCCTCACTTCCTCAGCTCTCTTCCAGATGTTAGCTATCTTCGGTACATCACCTATTAGTTGTCTAAACTCACCTGCATGTGCTGTCACTACTACATTATTTGTCAATAATTCGCGAGCATTCAGTTGTGCTATCGCTTTTATTGCATCTGCATCGATCACGATCCTGATGTTTGTCTGCTGAAGTTTTCTCAATAGTTCAACAACGAACTTCATAGTTTCTTCACGCGTCCCTAATCCAGGACCAATGAGAACAGCGTGTGCCCTCTCACATATCTTCAAAATTTCGTCAACATGCTCAGGCCTGAAGTAGTCTCCCTTAACAGGATATGCAATAATGTTAGGATTTCCGGCCCTTACATCATGAGCAGCAGCTTCTGGAGCAACTACCGTGACAAGATCTACTCCTGATCTATAACACGCAAGTGCTGCAAGTGTAGGAGCTCCTGAGAACTCGAGTGAGCCTCCAACAATCACTACTCTGCCATGATCTCCCTTCTTACTCTCCTTTCTTCTCTTCCAGTTCAGATATAGCAGATCTCCAGGACCTACAACATGTTCTGCCTCACGTGGTATACCAATGTCAACAACAATGAGCTCGCCAACATATCGCTTAGCAGACTCCATGAGCAGTCCAGGCTTTGGCTTGTGCATTGTGACTGTTATGTCAGCAATAACTGCAGTATCGCTGACCTGTCCTGTATCAGGATCGAGACCGCTTGGCACATCAACTGCGACCTTCTTTGCTCTTGACATGTTGATCATCCTAATCGCGGTGTACTGAGGCTCTCGCAGAGCTCCTCTCAGTCCTGTCCCAATTATCGCGTCTACTAGCACATCGCACCACGTTATGATCAGGTCATACACGTCCTGAAGCTCGAGCGGAGACGAGACTTCGAACGTCTCTATTCCAAGAAGCTTACAGATCTCGTAGTTTGTTCTCGCAAGGTCAGACCTAAAGTCTTGTGCTCGTCCCAGAAGCACAATCTTTACATCACACCCCCACTCATGCAAGTATCTTGCAGCTACAATACCATCACCGCCATTATCGCCAAGACCTGCAACAACAGTAACTCTACACTTCCCAAATCGCGACCTGATAACCTCTGCTACACCTCTTCCAGCATTCTCCATTAGAATCCTTCGAGGAATACCCAGATACTCGCAGTTCCTGTCAACTACAGCCATGTCAAGAGTCGTTATTGTCTCCACGGTCAAGACATGGAACAGAGCCAATAAACGCAGTACCTCGAGAATACTTGCAGAGTGATGAGCTCACCCTTGTCTGAGCAGTGATGTTGGGGTCGATGAGCTGATGAGCCGTTCAGCATCAGCCACGAGGGCGGGCTCATCAATTCGTGTCAGCCTAGAAACACATCATCACCATGTCCTAGGCTGTTCTTCAAGTATTTAAGTGTGGCTCAGCCTATCAAGCCCTCATCAGGAAATCAGCCGTTCCCATGCTCAGCATCTATAAATTAGGGAGATCCCCACCTTATATTAGGTGCTGAGGAAGTCCGCAACTGAGATAAGATGCTGAAGAACCGGTTACTGAGCTTTAATAGAAGGTGCTTACGGATGATGTCAGCTTCGCCAAACTGAGAGATGACGAGGTCAGGGTTAGCTGACGTTTACCTCTTTCTAAAATTCTAGGAAGCCCTTGCTCTTCAGTGACGATAATGCTGACAGCAGCTTCTCTCCTAGCTCTGTAAGTGATGCTCTTCCAAGGAACTTACATGCACGTGCAATGGTTAGCACTGTCTTGACAGTGTCTAAGTCAAGCCCTGTCTCACGTACAAGTGTTACAAGATCCTCCGTCTTACGAGACTTTACTACCTCGAGAACCTTCACAAGCTCGTATGTTACTGGTGCAGCAATTCCAGATGGTACACCAATGAGAGCTTCCTTCATTACCTTACCCTCATCCGTCAGGATTACCACATCTCCAGGAAGCACCTTGACAAGACCCTTCTCCTCAAGCTTCTCAACACTTATCCTCTCCTCAAGCTCTGAACACAAGTCACCCAGCTTGATATAGCCATTCTCTGGAATCTTTCTGAGAATCTTCACCTCTATCTCCGTAAAGAAAGGCCTCACAGCATCCTTAGCAAGCTCTCTAACAGTATCAGCAATAGAAGTAAACCCTCTAGTACCTACGAGACCCTCATTCTTTGCCTCGTTTATCCACTCCTCATCAGGACTAGCGTAAGAGAACACGAATGTCAGTACCTTACACGTACTCGCAGACACAACCCCCAACTTTGAGTCTACAACCCTTCTGCCTCTATCCGTCAGCTTAACCAGAGTCTTGCCCCTACTCTCCTCTTCAGAAACTAACTTAGAGGCCTTAAGCTCATTAATTACAAGTCCAATAGAATAAGCTCTATAACCCCAGCTATCCTTAAGCTCCTTCTCAACAACATCTCTAGTAACTTCAATCGAACCGCTCTTACTAGACCTCTCCTCAAGATCGGCAACAGTGTAAAGAACCTTCTTCTCAGGTTCAGTCAACACAAATATCTTGTCAAAACAGTACTCTCTAGACGACAATTCTTCGAGTTCTAGAAGAAGCTTACCAGCCTTCGTTAAATAACCTTCAGCATCAGCATAGCCTAGATCAGCAAGATACTCAACAACCTCACGAGGAACCTCCTCACGCTTATATCGCAGAGCCTTCACAAGCTCTATAATCTCACTACTAAGAACAATCTCGTGAGTACCTATGTTAACTCTCTTCAAAATCTCTCTAACAAGTCTACCTAACGGAGTTAATGCAACATACCTACCCTTGAATAAACTTCTCACAAGCATATTCTCAGCCTCAAGTATACTCGCTAACTCAGGATCAATCTGCGACACAGGTACTGGACCGTCAGGAACTTCAAGAATCTTCTCAGCAAAGTCCTGCGTAATTAATATCCTAGACTTTACATTATGTAAAATATCAAGCAGCTTATAAACAAACTCCTGCACTCTCCCATTCTCAACAGCAAACCTCTCATCGAGAACTTCTCTCCAGGGCTCTGGAACTTTACCATTCAAATACTTTAACAACATTAGCAGAGTATACACTCTAGAATCTAGCCAAGGATCTCCTGGAAAATCTTTACACTTACACCATATTTCAAGAAGCTCTCTTCCTCTCCCACTTAGAACTATTGTATTATCTTTCTTCTCGATCAGCTGCTGAGCATATAGTATGATAAAGTTTCTCTTACCTATATCCATTGAACCTTCTGTCTGTATCCTCTCCAGAGCAGATAGATTTTCTCTATCTAGATATACCATATAACAGTTCTCTCAGTTTATTTTAACTTGTGTTTCGCGACACATATTCACATCACAAATTCAGACAAAGATTTTTATTTTCAGCCGGGTTCGTTCTCGTCACCTGTTCGGCCATAGAGCGCTCATCATCTTTAATGATATAGCATCTTTCAGTGTGCTTAATCTTTCTTTACTCTCTACGTTAAGGTTCTAATAATCATGAGTAGTGGACTTGAGTTCAGAGATGCGTTAGTGAAGCTTGATCTGTGTTCTAACTGTGGTGCATGCATGGCATTTAAGACTGCGAAGTACTGTCCGCAGATAGGTATTCCGGAGGAGCTTTATCAGATTGAGCCGTTGCCAAAGGCTCGTTCTGTATATGTTACTCGTGCACGAGATGATAATATAAGATCAGCTGCTCAGGATGGTGGTACAGTTACAGCACTGTGCAAGTATTTGCTCGAGAAGGGTGTTGTGAAGTATGTTCTTGGATGTAAGTTCGGTAAAGGAAATGTCGTAGCTGTTCCTGAAATTGTTACTGATCCTTCTCGTGTCTTAGTCTTGTCAAAGAGCAAGTATACCTATGTTCCTGTTCTATCACTATTATCGAGAGTTCGTAAAGAAGAGCTAGATAAGGTATGTGTAGTTGGTGTACCGTGCCAGATAAGGTCTCTCAATATGATCGAGAGAGATCTCGGCATTAAGTTTGTTAAGATATGTATACTATGCTCCTCGAATTTTAAGCGTGAGTTTTTGCTAGATATTTTGAAGAAGCATGGTAAGAAGGTTGAAGATGTTGCAAAAATGGAGATAAAGAAAAAGTTTAGAATACTATTTAACGACGGTACTGTAGAGGAAGTTCCTATAAAAGAGGCTAAGAAGTATTCCGGAAAATGCTGTGAACAATGTCCAGAATTAGTTTCACACTATGCAGATCTTGCCGTTGGCAGCATGTTCCTTCCTGAGGGATGGAACTTCGTGCTTGTACTTACTGACATTGGAGAGAACATCGTTAGGTCCGCCATAGATGCGAACGTTCTTGAAGTAGGTGATGTGCCTCAGGATCTTCTTGAAAAGATTGAGAAAGTTGCTAGACAGAAACAGGAGCAGGCTAAGAAGACACGCGAGGAAGTGAAGTGTAAGCTTAGAGAACTTGGTCTCCTGAAGTAGAGCGAAGTAGAGCATCTTAGGTTAAGTATAAACACGTGCCTAGCAAGACCTCTCTCACGATGTACACAATAGGTGTCCTAGGCTCGCACTCTGCACTTGATGTGCTTGATGGAGCAAAGGATGAAGGATTTAGAACAGTTGTTGTATGTCAGAAAGGTCGAGAAAAGCCCTACCTAATGTTTCCTGTAGCAGATGAGGTTATAGTTCTTGATAAGTTTGTTGATATGATCCGCGATGATGTCATTGAGAAGTTGAAGAGTCTGAACACGATTTTTGTACCAAATAGAAGTTTTGCAGTATATGTCGGCTATGATAATATTGAGAAAAGGTTCCCAATCCCAATATTTGGAAACAGATACCTCCTGAGATGGGAGGAAAGAACAGGAGAGTGCAACTACTACAAGCTTCTCGATCATGCAGGAATTAGGAGACCAAAGACGTTCAAGAGCATTGATGAGGTTGACCGTCCTGTAATAGTAAAGATCCCAGAAGCTAAGAGAAGAGTTGAGCGTGGATTCTTTATTGCTCGCGATAGAGATGACTTGCTTAAGAAGGCTAAGAAACTTGAAGAGGAGGGTATAATAAAGTTAGAAGATCTTGAGAAAACAGCCTCGATCGAGGAATTCATAATTGGTGCACACTTTAATGTAAACTATTTCTACAGTCCAATACTGAGAAGATTAGAGCTTCATAGTATAGACAGGAGAGTTCAGACAAATCTTGATGGCATAATTAGGCTACCAGCAGACATACAGCTTGAGCTAAGACCAACAATGAGAATGATAGAGGTCGGTCACATAGCCTCGACAATACGCGAGTCATTACTCCAGAAGCTATTTGAGATTGGTGAGGCGTTTGTACGTGCTACACAGGAACTAGTTCCTCCTGGAATAATTGGCCCATTCACACTTCAGGTACTTGTCACTCCCGAGCTCGAGGTCGTCGTGTATGATGTTGCTCCAAGAATTGGCGGAGGAACAAACGTGTACATGGGAATAGGAGGCCAGTACAGTAAACTATACTGGAGAAGACCAATATCCATGGGCAGGAGAATAGCTATCGAGATAAAGATGGCAATCGAACAGGACGCACTAGACAAAATAACAACATAAACAGTCAGTGCTGCTCGGCCTCCTCATTAAACTCGGCCCCTTTTGGGCTCCCTCATCATACAACTTCAAGACCTAAGTACCAAGCTG
>JAMOMD010000364.1 GCA_027068725.1 Thermoproteales archaeon
CCAGGAACTGACAATGTGTAGCTACAGCAACAACCTTCTTCGCACCCATGGACTTCACAATCCTGGTAGCTTCCCTGAGAGTACCACCAGTAGCAATTATGTCATCGACAATCACGACGACCTTGTCCTTAACATCTACCTGTCGAGGCTTCATAGTTATCTCTCCCGTGACTCTGTCACGATACTTCTCAAAGTAGTCAAACTCAACACCAAGCTTCTCAGCAACACGCTGAGCACGCCATAGTGAACCAAAATCAGGACTCAGAACAACAATTCTCTCACCTCCAACTACCTGTCTAATCTTCTCAGCATACAAGCCAAAGGGCTCAACATTAACACATCTTGCACGCTCACCACGAAATGCCTCTGGCTTATGCACATCAACTGTAACAATAACATCAGCACCAGCACACTCAAACAGCTTAATAAGAGACTTCAAGCTAACAGCCTCACCATCCCTAAATCTCCTATCCTGACGAGCATAAGCAAAGTACGGACACGCCAGAACGATCCTACCAGCACCAAGATCACGAAGAGCATCCAAGAGAAGCAATGTCCTGAAGATCTTCCTATCCTGATCAGGATACAGCGTAGACAGCACTACCACATCCCTACCCTTAACATCAACAGGAACTCTAACATAGTCCTCACCATCAGGAAACACCTTATACTCCACACTCACAAACTCACACCCAAGAGCACGCGCTAGCCTCTCACCACGACTAACCTCATCAGGAAACGACAACACTAACATAACCACAAACCCTAAACAACCACCAACTAATAACCAATAACCAAGGGATGATGAACCCAGGCTGTGCGAAAAGATGAGCGAGGTTAATAGCGCTGACCCTACTTACGAGTTAGTTACTTAGAACTGCCAATACTACTATGATATCTATATATTGTAGGAAATCAATCCCGGAGTGAGAGTAAGATACGCAGTTAAATAGGAACCATAACCTTATCTAATAGTCTCTAACTTCTACGTCTCCTCCGCTTCGATTCTAACGTTGATAAGCTTTTCTCACAGAGCATATAAAGTATTATTGTTATTGTATTCTATGAACACACCAAGCACAATCTATGCTTTGGAACACGGACTATGTAGAATTAAACAGAAGAACTAGGCAGTACTGCGTAACGTCATAAATCCAGCGTAAAAGTACCTCTACATTTGCGTATTAGAATGTTTATCTCTATAATTGATGTTAATTTGTTAGAAACTTCATGAA
>JAMOMD010000365.1 GCA_027068725.1 Thermoproteales archaeon
GAACATTGCTACCTCCTTAACGCTCATCTTCTTTAGGGCATTCTTCAGTCTGGTGAGTGCCTTCTTGAAGTACTCTCTCTTGTACTTGTATGCAACGTAGACTACTGTTCCAAATACTGTAGCTGAGCTCAGTAGGAATGCTGCTCTTTTAGCTGGCTCGTTCTTTGGTACTCTAAGTGCTTCAGCCAAGTACCAGCCAGCTACTGCTCCGCCTAGGGCTTCTGGTAGTGGTGTTGACCAGACCTTGTTCAGTAGTAGGTATAGTCCGTCTCCAATTCCTGTGAGTATTAGGTAGTCCTTAACGAACTCCTTTACCTTCGCATGCGTGAACATTTCGATTCCGGGCACTTTTTCTTTTAGCTTCTCGATGTTTATGCTGGGTGTTGGTAGTCTTGTTGTAGCCATCAGTTGTCGTGTGGCTACGAATAATATAAGTTTTCACTTATTTAGTAGCTGAAGTGCCTTTGTTAGTGTCAGTGGTCTAAATGTTGCTAAACTGTAGAGGGGTACTATCGTCTTCTTTTCTACTGTTTGTACAGTAGATGTTGCTTTTGGTGTTGTGCTTGTTGTTGTGGTTGGTGGTGTATATGTTCGGTAGGTTTCCTGTAGGTATGTTTCGAGTAGGGTCTTTTCTACTGGTGTTAGGTGTCCTTTTGGGGCTGTTTCTAGTGCTTTGAAGAGTGCGTAATCGTCCTGTGGTGTCCAGTTTGCTTGAACGGTTTTGAATAGTCCGCGTTCTTGTGCTAGTTTTAGGAATGTTCGTATTAGTGCGGGTACCCACATTTGTGGTGGTGCCTTCTTTCTCTCTAGGACAAAATTGTAGATGAAGCTTAGTCTCTCTGCTAGTTGCCTATACTGTGGCTGTGTCTTTAGGTAGTCTAGCAATCTCTCGAAGACTATTTTCCTAATTTTTTCGGGTGCGTAACCGCCAATGTAGAGTCCGTAGAGGAAGAGTGCGTCCTTGAGTCCTCTGCTGAAGCATGTCTGGACAAACCATAGTGGTGGTCTGTAGTTTGGGAATATGAACCAGGGGGAGATTCTTGTTCCTCTGAGTAGCATTAGTGCTAGTGCTGTCCTTGGGTAGAGTCTGCTCCCAATTTTGAAAAAGACGCTGCACGTGGCTCCACTGCTCTCCATCTTGTCTATGTACTCCTCCGCGAGGTGTGGATCCGTGAAGGTTACCTCTGTCAGTGGTCTGCCGTCTAGGCTTGTTCGGACAACTATTAGGGGTTTAACGCCTAGTTTCTGTACTGCAAGCTCATATAGCTCGGCTAGTGTGAGTTTCGAGGCTTCCTGTATGTATGTTCCTACGAGTAGCTTCCACTGGTTTAGGAATGGGCTTACCTGTCTCGGTGGGTAGTTCGCGAAGACGTACCCGTCCCTCCACTTCTTTACCCTGATCAGTGGCGTGCCTTCCAGCCTCTTTTCTGGCAGGTAGCTTCTCAGCTTTGCCGGTGGTAGCAGTACGATTTCTCGCACGTTCTATACCACACAAGACACCTAAAATAACTAGCGCAAAACCGAGCACTAGTCCAAGACCAATGTGCCAGTGGTGTACCCTGTCGAACCTACCAACGTCGTGTAGGTCATCCAGCAGGCAGAGATAGGCAATTTGTGCATCATCGAAAAGTGACAGTAATAGGCTAGTTGGTGACTTTACTAGTCTAAGCAACTTAATGTCTATGTAATAGTCAACTGCTAGCAGTGGGTCACGCGTCTCTGCAAATTTTCTAAATGCGTCTAGTAGATCAGGGAAAGTTTGATCCCTTCTCTAGGGCAAAGTCCAGTAGCCACCCGAAGAGTCGCCTAGTTAGGTTTGGATACTTCTGCCTCATCTCTATTAGCCTCCTGTATGCCTCAGCGACGCGCTTGTCGATGACTGGTCCCTGCTGTGCCATTGCGTACTCTACCAACTTTATTAGGAAGTCTAGGAACTGATCCTCGCTCACGATCTTTGCCTTCAGTCCACGCATCAGGTTAAGCAGTAGCTCAGCCACAATGTCAAGCACTCCATATACCAAATCACGGTAGCGTTCGGGCACTTTGCTAAGTGCCTTATCTATGTCAAGCTCATCAGCATGCTTGTCAAGTGCACCAAGTATGTTCTCCTTGGTCGCGCACTGCTTTGCATCGAATATGCCCTTCTCAACACAGTACTCCGCTAGCCACCTATGTAGGTTCTCTGTCTTCATTCCCTTCAAAATGTCGGGGAGCTTGTCGTAGAAGATGTTTATTATTAGGGGGATCTTCGAGATTAGGCTATTGATAAGTCTCTCAGTTGCCTCAAGCTGTATGCGTTCTAGTATTAGGTCAATGTCACTCATCGCGAAGACACTCCAAGTTGCCTTTATTTGCTTTACGCGTTGCCCCTCCTATACTTTTTCAGCTCTTCCTCTACTAGTCTCCTAAACTCGTCTTCCTCGCTAGTTTCCTCTCCTCCTAGTGTTGGTTCTGCGCTGAGTGTTGTTCCTATTACTTCCATGACTTTTTCTAGTCCAATGTCAAGCAACTTGTCGAACTTTGACAATAGTATGTTTAGGAAGTTGTAGAGTAGGCTCTGGTTCATTATGTTTGCCCTAGCCATCTTCTCGAAGTATATCTTTGCAATCTGTGGGTTTGCCTTGGCTAGCTCAACAATGTCGGGCTCGTTTCCCTCCTTTATCTTTAGTCCAAGTATTGGCGCAATCTTCTTTATACGATCCTTAACACGCTCAAGTCTCTTCAACACCTCCTCAATCTCGGAGAGCTCATCCTCCTGTCTGCGCATTAGCGCCTGCTGTAGTAGACGCCTAATCTGTGCAAGCTCACTCCTGAGAGCCATGATCTCGGTGCTTGACCCATTGCTCTTTGATAATGTAGTCTCAGTCTCGTCTACGTCCTTTTCAAGCTTCTCAAGTTCTCGCAGTGTCCTAATCAGCTCCTTTGCTATTTCCCTAGTCTTGATAATTTCCTTAATTGCCTCAGCAATCTCCGCCGCGGCTCCATCACCGCTTGCACGTCTTTTCCTTGGTTCTTTGCTCGATAGTGCTCGTAGTATTGCTGTGGTTATTTCTGCCTTTGCTGGCTCGGACACGTTCTGTAGTGCCTGCTCTAGCTCGTTTAGTTTCCTAATCATGTTAGTGAGAGAATCAATGTACTGGAGGTACTTGCTGTCTCCAGCGAAGGCTATTGCCTCAGCTTCCTGATCCGTGACTTCCCTATCAATGCCAATGCTCTGGAAGAGCTCCGTAAGCTTCCTCTTCACATTGTCAACAATGACTCTCTTAAGTTCCTCAGTTGTCTCTGCAAGTGATTTCAGTCTCTCTGGCTTGAGCTCCTTCTTCTCTTCATGTGGCTGTGCCTGTTTTGCTCCGGGTCCTGGCTGGAAATATAGGTCAAAGACTGTGCCGGTCTCCATTCGTGCATTTTCTTGATCGTGTTCTTTAAAAGTTACGTTACTGACCATACAGTGACCTTCTCAGCTCCTCAAGACTCTTCTGAATATTTTCAGGTCCCTCCGTCTCGACGTATTCTCCAAGTGCAGTAACTACCTCATCGACTGTTAGTCCTAGGTTCCTGACCTTTCTAATGTATTCAAGCTTCTGGTCTGGATCCATTAGGGATAGTGCAATCTCAAGCTTCTGCTTGAGTACTGTTATTGTCTGGATTGCACGTGCTAGAAGTGCCTCTAGTCTAGGGAAGTATGCGTCTACTAGGTTGGAAAAGAACTCGTACAGTACCTTCACAGCAATTGCCTCTGTGGCTATTTGCCTAATGCCTCCACCTCCACGCTTGTAGAGTTCAAAGACCTCGTCTAGGAAAGCCTTTAGGTATTGGGCGGCTTGGTCAGGATCCTTGAGCAGTGCCTCTACTTCTTTGGTAGTCATGTCCTGTCCAAACGTTGTCCAGATATAGAAGAGTGAGTACCAGCCTAGTGTCCTAATGACTTTCTCGACCCAGACGTGGTCACGGAGCAACTGTATGAATATTGGCTGTTTTCTAGTTTCTGGCAGTGACAGTATTCTGCGCATCATCTCGAAGTCGATCTCCTCAACGCGCTCGCCGCTGACCCTGCTTATTCTTGGTATGACTTCCTCAGCCTCTTCCTCCTCTTCTTTCTCCTTTTCCTCCTTCTTTTCTTCTCCTCCTGTCGCCTTCTTTTCTAGTGCCTTCTCTATTTCCTCATCCTCGAATGAGGGGACGTCAAGCTCCTCTTCGTGTTCTCTCTTTTCTTCCTCGGGCACATGTTAGCTACATGTCAATGCTTTAAACTATTTCTTCTTAGCAAGCTCGATCAGCTTCTTCGGGTCCTGCAGTATTTCCTGTGCCTTCTCTGGGTTCTTTGACAGTTCCTCTACTAGTCTAGGTAGGACAAAGCCTAGGAACATTGACTGTAGTTTGTCTAGTTCGCCTAGTAGTTTCATTTCTTCTAGTACTTTACTGAGCTCGTCTAGGTGCTTCGCCATTTCCGCAGTCTTTTTCCTTGCCCGATCAAGCAACTTTGCGGGGTCGATAGTTTCTTCCTGTTTTTGTTCTTTTTCACCTAGCTTCTCTGCTAGGTATTCCTCTACTTCGCTTCTCTGTACTGTCCGTAGCGCTCTAAGTAGGAGGTCGTAGCCTAGGGGGGAAGAGGTGTCTAATTGTGTAACTAGTGCTGATGCAAATGCTTTTCCTGCTAGTATTGACTGTGTTCTTTTCCATTTTCTCTTTCGGAAGGACACGTTGTTCCTGCACGTTCAACTATTTATTCTGTTCTGCGAGACTCTACACATGGCGTCGGCAAGAGATATTGCACTGGTAATAGCTAGGCTACTGATAGGCTTCCTAATAGGAGTAGGCATAGGTTATGGTCTAGTAGCACAGATGCTTCATGCACCAGTAGGGTACACACTAATGAGCTATGCCGGTTCTGCACTACTGTTTGGTGCATCAATGCTAGCTGGTAGGCTAATACATGCTGATAACAAGCCTGCACTTGCTGCTGGCATTGCGGAGATATTTGTTGGTATTGGCTTTGGTATAGGACTGTTCCTACTGTTGATCGGTATTCCAGCAATATCGCCATATTACTAACTTTAAAATTAGGCTAACAATAGTCAAAACATGTCCTGCACTTTCTGCACTGGGGACCCCGAACTAACTGCACAGAAGACAATAACAATAACGTACGTTGAGCCTCAGCCCACGAAACCATCTAAGCCAAGCACTCCACCGAGTAAGCCTTCTAAGCCGTCTCAGCCGACGAAGCCGAGTAAGCCTAGTCCACCAACTGCTAAGCCTGTGACTAGGAGGGAGAGGTTGAAGTGGCTTGGGTACTTTGTTGCTGGTGCGCTAGCTCTTGGTGTTGGTATTGAGGTTGCGAAGAGGATTCACAAGGTTTAAAGTCGTTCTTTTCTTCTTTTTCTGTGCCTATCCGTATTGATCATAGGCTTGTACGTTTCTTTGAGCCTGAGGAGCATCCTTGTTATAGTGTTGAGTCGGTGTTCATTATTTGGCACTTGATTTCTAGTGTGCTTAATCGTCTTGTGCAGAGACCAACTGTTGTTAGGTATGGTGAGAGGGTTCATAGGAGGGTTCTTGCTGGTAATTTTGAGCCGTTTGTTCGTGCTCTTGAGGTGTGGATTTTCGGCATGAAGCACAGTACTAGGATTGGCTATAGTCTTCGTGAGGCTGTTAGGGAGGTGCTTGGTAGGGATGACCCCGTGTTGAGGTATTACATGAGGTTCCTAGGCATGTACATGACTAGTGAGGACGCTAGGTTGTTTAGGAAGTTTTTGCCGTCTGCTGATAGGGGCTTTGCTTACCCGCTCTTCAAGATTGTTTTTACGGGTGAGTACGGGGGTAAGCACCCGTTTGAGTTTCAGGTAGAGATAGCAACGTACTGCCCAGCACTATATGTTACTTCTAGTAGGAGGGAGGTGTGTGTTGATGTTGGTTACTTGAGTCGTCTTGGTGAGAATCTGCTTGTTGCTTGTGCTGATTTGACTAGTGATGAGCATACTGCTAATCTTCTGGACGCTATTGTTAGTGAAGCTGAGGTTGAGGGTTTTGAGGTGTCGTTTAGTGAGTTGGCGTGGGGGCTAGAGTATAGGCTTGACATTAGGTGGTGTCTCGTGGCTGTCCAGAAACAGAATCTGTATGGTACATACCCCTACTATGAGTACTATATGTGGATTGTACGTGCAATGTACCCAAGCACGGAGGCAGAGCCAATAATTCTACTTAGGAGAAGGAGGTACGCTGAGGCGGAGAGGCTGTTTGTTGATGTTGAGAAGACTATAAGACCAGTAGGTAGGGTTGGTCACAGCAAGATTGCGCTAAGTGATGCAACTAGGAGAGTGCTTGAAGAGGTTGCTCAAGTAATAGCAAAGTTTGCACAGAGGAGACAGGAACAGATCCTCA
>JAMOMD010000366.1 GCA_027068725.1 Thermoproteales archaeon
TAGGACTATTATTGGAATAGATATCCACTATAGTGGTGTGATTAATAGCGTGGAGGTTAATAAGGTAAATAGGAGATTAATAATGGAGCTGATAAGACTGCCAAGAGAGAACATGTCAGGTCTCGAAAGACTTCTCGAGGAAATGTTAATTAAATCGCCTACGGTTATCTGAGAGATCTTGTCTTCTCTAGTAATGCGTAGAAGAATCCTACTGTGCCGTGTCTGTGAGGCCATGCTCTCATTGTTCCAGGTAGAAAGCCAGGAGAGAATGGGCCTTCAAGTGGTACAAGTCTTACGTAGCCTTCATACTTTTTCAATATCTTCTTAATTACTTCCTCACCTTCTTCAGGAAGTATACTACATGTCGTATATAGTATTCTTCCACCAGGCTTGCATAGTCTTACAGCGGTTTCGAGCATCTTGTACTGCATCTCGGCTATTTCCTGAACTTTCTCTGGGCGTAGTCTCCATCTTACTTCAGGATATTTTGCTAAAGTACCTGTTGATGAACATGGTGGGTCGAGAAGTACCTTATCTGCAATTTCTTCTCCAAGAATTTTAGGAGCCTTAAGGCAGTCTTCCTTTATTATTTTAACAATTGTTATTCCAAGTCTCTTCAACATCTTCTTCATTCTATCTATTCTAAGATCATCTATATCGAAGGCATATATTGTTCCAGTGTTCTTCATTAGCTCAGCCATGTGACTTGTCTTACCGCCAGGTGCTGCACACATGTCAACTACAGTCTCGCCAGGCTGTGGATTAAGTATCAGTGATGCGACAGCACATGCCTCATCCTGATTCACTATCTTGCCCTCCTTGTAGAGCTTACACTCCTCAAACTTGAATGGACCTGGGAACTTTACTACAGTATCAATGTACTTGCTTACTGTAACTTTCTTGCCATGCTTTCTTAAGTGCTCAACAACTTCGTCCACCGTTGCTTTGAGCGTGTTCACACGCACGGAGATTAGTGGCTTTGTGTTGAATGCCTTTAGAAGCTCCTCAGTTTCCTGTGGTCCAAGTAGTTGTCTTAGCTTATCTATTAGCCAGGCAGGTACAAGGTACTTTAGCTCTAGTTCCTCTATCTCGTTTGCTGGTCTATACTTGTAGTTCCTCAGTATCTTATCGACAATGTCCCAGTACCAGACGCCAACGTATGGGTGAGTTCTGTCCGAGATGAATTTTGCAATACCACCTCTCACGATACCGAATAACTCGTCGTCAA
>JAMOMD010000367.1 GCA_027068725.1 Thermoproteales archaeon
GGTGATACGTTGTAGCGTATCATTATGTTGGGGTACATGCTCGTGAAGTCAAGTACAGCAACGTTCTCGTGAAGTCCAGGCTTTGGTTCTAGGACTATTGCTCCTCTGTAGGTCTCGTATGGTCTCTCAACTCTGTTTGGTGCAAGCTCGTTTAGCTTGTATGCTCTGTACATAATCATCCACTCGACACGTGCACCAACAGATGCGGCAGCTACCTGGTCAAGTGGTAGTCCTGAGATGTGGATAGCTGTATCAGGAAGGGGAGAAGCTTCTGTGCTAGCCTGTACGTGCTCACGACATCGTCTATGGCGTACCTTATGAGGAGGTCTCTCTTCGATTTGTCATCCCAGTACTCGTAGATTCTGTGCCCGGGGATGAGTACTCTCTGAGAGCGTGGTAGTACACCGAAGTAGTCTGCAACGTAGTCGAGGCTCTTGAGCTTGATATCGGTCATCTCCTCGATTATGTTGTATAGATCGACATTTGCTCTTCCAATGACTGACCAGTGTCCATAGACGCTCTGTGAAGGTTCTGAGCCTGCTCTAGTTATGGCGAGCTTAATTCCGAGCTTCTCTGAGCGCTCCTTGAGGTATGGCCAGTCGAAGCTGTTTGAGTTGTAGCCAACTATGACGTCAGGATCGTACTCGTTCACGTACTGCACGAACTCGCGTATGATCTTCTTGTCGTTCTTCGAGTCGTCAACTATGAACTGTCTGACTTTCTCTCCATCGACGCATGTCGAAATTATGATCACGGGATCCTTATCGGGGTGAGGTGTGCCTCTCGGATTGTAGACCTCTATGTCGAATGCCATTACTCTGAGGTTGGGCGTGAGCGTCTTCTCGTGTAGTACTCTTGGCCTTGTCTTCAGTAGGTATATCTTGTCGACCCTCTGCTCTGGGTAGTCCTTCTTGTCGAGCTCCTCAACTTGGTCAGCGTAGATCCATGCGCATGGTCTAAGGTCGTGATCTATTAGGTACCTCATGTAGAACCTGATGTCTGCCTCGACCGAGTCCTCGACCTCAGGTATCTGCTTGACGAGCTCTCGAAGTTCTCGGACTTTTTCAGGTATCTTCGCTGTTATTTTTACGACATCGCGCTCCTTGCCGAAGAGCTTCTTCTTACAGTGCTCGAACGCTATTGCTCCCTTGCCCTCGAGCCTCTTCCTAATTCTCTCTAGTGCTTGCGCTGGGTCAGTACCAGGCTTGAGCAGCGCGTAGAAGTA
>JAMOMD010000368.1 GCA_027068725.1 Thermoproteales archaeon
CTTTGCCGTTTCATAGCTGATCCAGTTAAAGCACTTAATGTAATACCTGCCCGGATTTTGCATGCTCTCCCTAATTGAAGCACTTGTTATCACTACATGACTTCCTTTTTCCGGGAGCTTGTTCTTATCAAACACTACAAAAAATGAAGGAGTAACGAGAATAGGCGTTATCGCCTGTAAGTACCCATCTATCTTTCCTATCGTGTTGTCTTCACTATCAACTCTTACCATAAACCCCTCCAACCCAGAAGGTCTCCAGTAAGTTGAATCAGGGCACAACTGCTTACCGATCCACTGTATCTCTGTGTTTACTTTGTCAATCTCCTCAACGATTGAACCAACGTTAAGTTTACTGCCTATATTCCTTAGAAACTCATACGTGTTGCTCATGTCCACTGTAACACTCTTGAACAGCATAAAAACCACCTCTACATGTTTGAGAGTAGCTTACTCCCAAACAGGTTACCCATCTTATCTTTAAGCTCCATGACTTTCTGCTTCTCAGGTATATCAAAAGACCCGTACTTGGACATGAAGTTACTTACCGCACTGCTTGCTGTTCTTACGTCCTCCACAAGCTCCTGAAGCTGATCTGTGTCATTTGCTGCCTCTATCTTCTGAATTATGTTAGTTATCTGCTGAATGAGTGCCTTAGCTTCTCTTACAGCCCTCTCCTCAACGTCCACGTAATCCCTTAGAACTTCGTTCACTGCCTCAAGGTGATCAAAGTCACCCGGAAGAATGTAACGTAGAACGCATACATCGCTCCTTACTGCCTGACTTCTGCCGTTCAAGAGTGCGTTAGTTGCTATTAGCTTGAGTGCCATTACCTTACGCCTGTCGCTTACTGTCGCTTCAACTGTCTTTTCATACTTAGATATAACTTCCAACATAGGTTCAATTACAGGCTCAACGTCAACGTTTAAAATAGCTGAGCTAAACGCTCTTACCTCATCCATTGTCATTATTGCGTTATTTCCGCAAGACCATGCCCCTTTGAGAATGTCCCAACCTTTCCTTACCACGTCCTCGTAGTTATCCATTGGAGTTGGCCTCATGAACAATCTTATCACGAACCTGTCATAGAGTGCGTTCAGTGACTCATCTTCAGGTAACTCGTTGCTTGCTCCATATAACACGTGCAATGGAACTCTTATGAACTGTCTGCCATCGTAGAACTCCTTTTCGTTGATTATTCTGAGTAACGTGTTTAAAATTGCCGAAG
>JAMOMD010000369.1 GCA_027068725.1 Thermoproteales archaeon
TCCCAACAACTTCATTCCTTAACGCAATACCACGGTTATTGCCTGAAGCGAAATCTAGTACTATCTTACCATTATCATTGTACAATTATACAATGACGAAACATTTCTAACTAATTTAGGGTACTGATAAAGAATTCCTCAACAGACTATAGACTACTTTTGATCTAACTTGCATAGGCGCGATTATGCCTAGGTTTCGTTAATTTTATAACATTTTGCAATATTGTAATGCTGACGTATAATATTAATGAGTTCGAACCTTTAGAAGAGGAACAGAGTTCTTCGCTTTCTATCTTGCCTTGTGCACCCTTGAGGACACATACTTAACCTAGCACTGACGCGCCTTCTCTCATGAAGCTCTGTCTAGAAATACCAGATAGTGCATATCTGCTACTGCTAGAACTAGCTGAAGCACTCAGGATGGATGTGATAAAGGTAGCTCAACTGCTACTAAAGGACGCGATTGAGCTTGCACATGCAGGACTGAAGGCACTACAGGAGGAGTACATAATACAAGACTCGTAAGACACTAGCATTCTAACTAAAAATCGCTTTCTATTCTAGTTCAATAGTACTATCATTAGAATTTACTTCTTTTTCCTTTAGACTAATGTTTTAATGCCCGTGAGCTACTAAGGTTCTGAAAAATGATAGAATATTACAGGGCTATTGAGAGGGTGTTTTCTGAGAATGTGGAAAGGTACGATGCTTGGTATGTCAAGAATGTTGAGGTTGCTCGTGAGGAAATCAAACTCGTAGAGTCGTTTAATCTTAGGGGGTTTGGAGCTGAGATTGGGTCTGGGACTTGTTTCTTTGCAAGGCTGTTTAGTGATCATATAGTTGGTGTTGACTTATCGTTTGAAATGTGTAAGTTCTGTAAGAATGTTAGAAACGTAGAGTGTGTTCATGCTATTGGTGAGAGGCTTCCAATAAGGTCGGAATCACTGGATTATGTTCTAATTATTGTTACATTATGTTTTATTGATAATCCACGACTAGTCTTAGAAGAGTGCTATAGAGTTCTTAAGAAAGGTGGTAGAGTTCTCATATGTATTGTTCCTAGAGATTCGAAGTTTGGCAAGCAGTATATTGAGAAGGGAAAGAAGGGAAACAGGTTCTATGCCTTTGCAAAATTCTACACCGTACATGAAGTACAGCTATTGTGCAGGTCCTGTGGCTTAGCTGTAACATCGATCCGAGGAGCTCTCTGTGAAGAATCTGACAATATTGAGAAGTGCAACTTCGTGTGTGTACTAGCAGAGAAGGAAAAGTGATAAACCGTCGGACATGGGTTCTATCATCACTATTTTAGAGGTTCAGCTCCGTCCCCTTGTCGTCATCCTTTTTACAAGTCTTCTTAATTGCCTATAGTGCTGAGCTGTTAATGTTTTTCGGAGTTTCAGAACCTACAGACGATGCCTCGTGGAACTATTACCTACTTTACAATTTATCATTTGTTAAACATTGCATAATTGGCGTATTCTATATCCATAAGCTGAGATACTACGGTCCTGTGCTAGACCTTGATCAACGCGATTTAGAACAAATTGATAAGAGTATACTGTTTCCAATAAAAGATGAACATATTCTAAACGGTCTGCTGATAATATGTAAGAGGTGTGGATGGTGCTGTGCAGAAGAAGCCGGAAGTTTTCTTTTTGAACATGAGCTTGAGCAAGTTGAAAATTTTATTGGAAAAAGAATTAAGAATACGCTTAAGACGCAGAAAGTTAAGTTGTACAATGGGAAAACTGTTAGAATTTATCTGCTAGAGAAGGGAAAGCAGAAGACATGCATGTTCTATGATCAGGAGAAGAGAGCCTGTACAATACATCCTGTTAAGCCTATAATATGCGTAGTAACGTACTGCGCAAGATTTGCAATTGATAGATTAGGAAGACAGTACATTAGAGTAGGTGCTAGAAGACCTGATGGAGCTATAGTATTCATACGAACTTTAGAGTAACATGTCTCGAGTGTAAGTGCAGTAAATCTGAACCATGCTACTACAAAGAACAATGTTCTAAGAAGTTCACTTACAATAAACATGAGACTCATATTTCGAGAATTACCGTACTCAAACATATTCATAACCAAGTTAAATAGGCTTTCCTCTACTCCTCTGAGTGTTGTAACATATGAGAAACTTACTCCATTCGCTCTAACTTTCTTCATGTATTGTGTCAGTGAGAACGCATTTGCAAGAACTCTATTTCCTACCTTACTTATGCTACCAGCTCCAATGCCTAAGAAATTTCTGCTCTCTACAATATACTCATCTATTAAATTTCCATCTCTGCTAAAACACCATACAGTCCTGGGCTTGAAATTTAGCTTTAATAAAAACTCAACAAGTGTTCTATAGGTAATGTAGTCCTGAAGGACTTTTCTCAAGTCTCTCCAGGGAGGAGCAAGCACTGGGTACAGAGTTACCTGATCGACACCTAGCTCTGCAATAATTTTACAATCTCTTATTATGTCGATAACAGTCTGTCCTGGCACTGACCATAGAAGATCAACGTTTACTGTATGAAACTTTTTCAAGGTATTTCTCACGGCTACTAGTGAGTCGACTACTGTATGATTTATCCTACCTATAGTATTGAGAATTCTAGGACAGAAAGATTGAACACCTATTGATAATCTTGTAACTTTCTTAGACAACTCGCCAATAAAGCAGGTATCCCTTAACGTTGCTGGATTAGCTTCAACAGTGACTGTTCTAGGTTTGACAAGCTCATGTATCTTGTCGAGCAGTTCTAGTATGCCTTCCTGATTAACTGTTGGTGTGCCTCCTCCAATATACACGTCTACTGACTTTAATTCAAACATTGATACGACATTGTCAAGTTCTTTCTGTAGCATTTTCATGTAGTTTCTATAGTACTCTTCTCTGTATCTAAATCTGAGAAAGCAGCAGAACTTGCATGGGTTTTTACAGAATGGTACATGTATGTACAAGGTCTTTATCTCGGTATTTTTGTCGATATTATTTTCTCTGTATGTCTTATTGAAACTTCTCAACAGTCTTTTAAAGAAGCTCAACGACATTAGGAATGCTTGAGCTGTAAGTCCTCTGCTTACTAATGCTGTGAGGATGTTGTCAGCAACATTTGTACTACGTAATATTTTGCTCATTAGCAACATTACGCCATGAAGATACCCCCTTATGAGGCTGACTGACCATTAGAGAGACGGTAGTCGTGAGTAAGGGAGCAAATTTTAGGATAGTACTAACAACAGGAATACACTACTTCCAGTGCAATAACTGTGGCCTATGCTGTGAAGGTCCTGTAGAGCTTACAACAAGGGATTACGAGAGAATAATGAGGCTTGCTGAGAAGCTTGGAAAAGAGCCGATAATCGAGGTCAAGCAAGGTCCTCATCGTCTCAGGAGAATAATGAAACCAATACAGAAGGATGAGCTACTGCAAGAGTGCGCATTCCTGATATATGATGGACCACGCAGATTATGTAGTATATACAGTGACAGACCCTGCTACTGCAGACTCTACCCAGTGTTTCTAGGTGTAAGCCACGTACTTGGAGAACTCTATGCTGATGTGCTTCACTGCCCTGGTGTTACACATAGAGAGCAGTCAGGCTATATGAAACTTGATGAGAAAACGATACTAGAAATTGTGAGAGAAATTGTGGAGTTTGATAATGAATTCATAAATATTATCCCAAATATGGATCGAGGAGTTGTACTATCGCTATATTCGAAGTTTAGAGAACTCTACATAATGTGGCCACTCAAATATCAGCTTGTACAACAGCTTAACAATATATTAATGAGAGAAGTAGAGCACTGCGAGAACTTTCTACAACTACTCTATGAGATAGCTAGATTTCAGACAAAGTTAAATAATACATTAAGAGAATGTTATGACGTATTCAAATTAGCTCAAGATGTTGAGAAATACAGAGAGAAGATACATGTTAGGCTTGATGATGTGTGGAAGATGGTGTTTGATTGTCTTAAACAGGCCGAGATGGTTATCGATAAAGATATTGTTATTCTAGATAACTATTACAAGGAGGTCTATGGTGTTGAGCTTAATGTTAAGGACTTGAGAGAGTTGGAACTTGATAGTGTTGATATTGAGTTTATTGGAGAAATTTTCAGAAGGTTCTCCTGTAACTTTCAGACTTGTGCTCTTCCATTAGAGTTCATGTATGTTAAGGGATATGCAATACTGCTGTTATTGTACTGTCTTTATAGGAATACTTGTGAGGACATTGTTGCGTCATTATACAATTTTGATGCTGTTGGCTTAGCTATCTATACGAGGTATGTGAATAAGCTACTTAGCACACTTGGACTTGGGTATATTACTATTGGTGTAGGAGCGAGATTTGGCACAGCTTAGTTTTGTTTTTATCTTCTAGTGAATCCTATTCCCTGAACTTCAATTATTCCAGGTTGGTCTTCTTTTCCATCTACTTTGAATTTTACACCAAGTATTTTCTCTGTTATGTAAATGTTCGTTATTGTGTGTAGTGTAAGTTTTGCAACTCCTATCTTGGAGTATCCTTCGGCTAATGCTATGTATGGTATGAGCATGTCTGCCATGTGGCGATCAAATGCTTTTCCTGTACGGAGATCCTCAACAAGCTTCATTGCAGCTTCCTGTCCAACCTGTTCTGCAGGTTTACCCTTTTCACCAACGGCGTCTGCTCCAATTATCTCTCCCTTATCAGATATTGCCCATAGAACTATGCCAGATCCAGGACCTAGGTGTGGGTCTCTGTGAGGGGGGTACGTCTCTATGTCAATATTTATCGGAACGTTAATTCCCTGCTTTCTCAAGAACTCTGTAGCTGCCTTTGCCTGACGCTCAGCAACATGTGCTGGAAGTTTCACACAATGTGATCGTCCCTTTATCTCCTGCACGTTTCCAAAGTCAATGCTATTTATTGGTCGGAGCTTGTCCACAGGATCAACTGTTAGACGTACGTGACCACCTCCACGTGGGTAGTGTCCTCTTCTCAGTACCTGAACCTCAGCTTTCACCCCCATTCTGGACAGTATTGGTAGGAGAACATACCTCACATAGTCTATTGGTGGTGACCAGTGTACATCTGTGCCTCCAGTTATCTCTACAGTACATCTGCCAGGTGCAAACACTAGGACAGGTAGTATTGCCTGAATGACGAGTGAGATACTGCCTGCTGTGCCTATGTCGAATCTGAAGTTTCCACTTCTGAGTTTTCCTGGAATAAATACGAGCTCTTTCGAGCCCTTGTACGCTCCCTCAACCTTTGCATTACACAGTTCTGCAACTGCTCTCACACAGGTCAGATGCTGTGCCTGAAGTCCAGGGTTGGACCTCTTGGCCCTTATGTTGAATATCCTGACAGGCTTGCCAGTCAGTGCGGACAGTGCTAATGTTGTTCTCAGGATCTGTCCGCCGCCCTCAAGTACAGAGCCATCTATCTCTATCAGGCTAGTCATCAGTAACGGCAAGCCGTGATGAATTATAAAGTTCAGACTAGTTGCCTGAGACAGATGCGTTTTAAAAATCGTTAGTCAGCGTCACATAATGAGTGATGATACTCCCACCTTCAGACTCGATGAAGACGGCGATTGAGTCTGATCAATAACAGTTATAAGTTTGTAAAAGCCTTGACCACGTGGTAGAGATATGATTGGAGAAATTATACTTGCAATATTTATTTTGATTATCCTAATAATTATATTAGCATCTTCAATAAAAGTATGTCCAGAGTACAGACGATATGTAAAGTTCAGACTTGGACGATACGTCGGCGTGTATGGTCCAGGAATAGTAATTGTGCTTCCAATAATTGAGAGCGTCGTGCCTGTTGATCTTAGAGTATCAGTCATTGACCTTCCTGCACAGAAAGCACTCACACGCGATAATGTTGAGATAACGGTAGATGCTGTCGTGTACTTCAGAGTTGTTAGACCTGAAGATGCTGTGATCAAGGTACAGAATTACAAGGCTGCTGTTGCCTATCTTGCAGCATCTACGCTAAGAGATGTCATAGGTATGAAAGATCTTGATACAATACTTACTAGAAGAGAAGAAGTTGCGAAAGAGATCGCTAAGATAATTGATGAGTACGTTCAGGAGTGGGGTATCAAGATAACCTCAGTAGTAATGAAGGACATTAGATTACCTGACACGCTTGTGCGCGCTATGGCTCAAGCTGCTGAGGCCGAGAGAACAGGAAGAGCTAAAGTTATACTGGCTGAGGCTGATCTAAAAGCTGCCGAGAGATATCTCGAGGCAGCCAAGAAGTACTCACAGAACAATGTTGCGCTACTGCTCAGGCAGATTGATGCTCTCATAGAGATTGCGAGATATAAGAATCTCGTAATTGT
>JAMOMD010000370.1 GCA_027068725.1 Thermoproteales archaeon
ACGATCGTATTTCCACGACCTGTCCAAACGTTAACCAGTCTCAGACACTTGACCATACGTTCATCATGGAACTATGACTAGTCGAACAGAGTATTGTTTACGTGTTGTACACGTAGACGTAGTATCTGTATAAGGTGAGGAGGTTCTAGTCAGCTTAGCCCAGCTCTTCATCTTTGTCTGACCTTACAAGCTTCATCATCTCACTAAGTGCCGACTGTGAGGACTTAAATAATCTCCTGTGCAGGAGTAAGCAACTATGAGTCACAAAGTCCTAATTCCGTACGTTACTGCTACCTGGCCTACAGTTCGCGAATGTCTTCAGGTGCTTGATCTGTACGTAAAGTATGGTGACATTATTGAGCTTGGCGTACCTACAGACAATCCCAAGTATGATGGTCCAACAATCAGAATGACGCATCGTGAGGCAGAGATGAGGGGTCTTGAGGCATTGTCAACTATTCTCGAGAAATTTCGATCAGATAGACCTGTCATGATCCTGACATATCTTGAAGATCACTTATCGAGACTTGAGTCGTTCTTCTCGACAATATCCGAGTACCCGCAAGTCAGGACAGTTCTCTTTCCTGATCTGCTCTTCGACTACTATGACATGCTTGAGAGATACGTCGAGCTCTGCCGAAAATACAGGATTGAGCCAAGCTTCTTCATATCAACAAAATTCCCCTACGACCTAGCTAGAGCACTCACGAAGTACAGCCCATACCTCATATACATGGGAGCACAAGCAGCAACAGGAATCGAACTTCCAATATACGTAGAGAGAAACGTAAGAATATTCAGAGAAATATTAAAAGATGTCAGATTTGTCGTAGGATTCGCAATATCAAGAAGAACACAAGTCGAAAAACTACTACAACTAGGAGTCGACGGAATAGTAATAGGAACAGAACTAGTAAAAAGATACAAAATCGGTGGACTTCAAGCAGTAGAAGAATTCCTAAAAGAAGTCAAAGAAACAATACAACAATACTCAACACATACATAAACTTCCACACATAGTATCACAGTAATACACCAACAATATCACACAGGACTTACAGAAAGTTTTATAAACTAAACTATCACAGCTTAATACGAAAGCACTGAAGCGGGGTGGGGAAGCCAGGTATCCTGCGGGGCTCATAACCCCGAGGTCGGTGGTTCAAATCCACCCCCCGCTACCAAAAAACAACAAGCCTTGGACCAGCTCCATCTT
>JAMOMD010000371.1 GCA_027068725.1 Thermoproteales archaeon
AAGAATAAGATCCCTAACAGCAACACGAATCGCCTCACTCCTATTAGCAAACTTGCCCTCTTGTACGAGCCTATCAAGCTCCTTAAGCAACTGCTGCGGCAACTTGAGACTTATAGGAATCATCTTTTCACGACTCATCACGAGACAAAACAGGTAAAACCCTTATAAACTTTATCAACACACAAAAAGGTAAAGCTTAAAAACCCGAAATACCACAGAAATACGATGCACAACAACGAACACATCCCAGAACTCGAACTAGAACAAACAGAGTCACAGGAACAAATCATAGCAACTGAAGAAGAAGCCTATAGAGAAATAGAAGAAGTAGAAAAGTTCGAACTCTACGAGCAGGAATTCGACAGGGACCTATGTGTGGGAGTAAGAGTTACACTTTACAACCCAAACTCAGAAATAGCAAAGCTTATAGCACAAATGATTGACGAGTACTTGAGAACTGTCTTCCACATAATCAATGACCCCAATGAGCCACAGCCGAGGAATCCAAGAAGACGCAGAAAGGGACCACAAGTAAAGTCAAGACTGTACTATACTGTTACGCTTCCCGAGATATATGATATTGCGAAGAACAAGAGGAGAGAACTGATCGAGCGTGCCAGAGAAATTGCACAGAGGCATAGAGAAGTGCTGAGGAATATTCTTGAACTGTACAAGAATGGCAAGTTCTAGAGTAAAGCTTTAAAGCTTTGGTATTACGCTTGTATTGATGAGCTGGATGTCAATAATCAACAGGTGGGTCAAAGAGGGGAAGCTCAGGCTAAGGATAGAGTATGAGTATGTTGGAGAAGAAGAAATAAGGGGACAACTTGTTGCGCAGACAGGAGCAATAAAAGCGCTTGCGCAGATATACAAGATAGTTAAGACTAGGGGAAACCCATTTGGAGACCTTACACTGAGCAGAGCAGCAAACTGGCTAAGCAGAAGAGCTTTCACACTAATGGACTTCTACATTAGAAGACCAGGATCACCACTCTACTACTGCAAATACTGCAACCAAGGCTTCAGCTACCTCCCCGAGCTAAGAAAACACCTAGTCAAAAACCACCCAAGACAGGTAGTTGAGTACTACATACAGAGACTAACAGCACCAAACTTCACACCACAGACACTACAGGAAATATTCTCACCAGTAGTAGTCAAGTCACTCATCAGAAAGGCAGGACTAGTCACAAAAATAGAAAAAACAGGCTAT
>JAMOMD010000372.1 GCA_027068725.1 Thermoproteales archaeon
TAAGTTCCAAATTCACAAGCCTCTTTGCGATAGTGATAATACCCTCTCTTTTAACTGGGCCTGAAAATATTGGAGATAGTTCCATTAGATATGCTATTCGTTTCAATATGAGAGCACTGAGTTCTGCCCCCTGTCTATTTTCGAGATTTATACTTACATACACACTATATCTGAGTCCTGTGTTTATGTTCACTATCTTAGCTAGGTCCGACTCTATGGAATTCTCGCATATTTCTATAGTAGTGGTGCTTGGCTTCTCCTCTAGTAACTTAACACCTTTCTCGTTAATCTCCACGTAGACTGTTTTATTCACATTGTATAGTACTATGCCTGCTATTCCATTTCTTATGAGAGCTGAGCCGTACCTAGAGAATATTCTTACATAGTTAAGATTTTTCTCTGTACTGTTTATTATTATGTGTAGAGAGTCCACTCCAGGTAGATCGTACATTGCTGAGGGGTGTGCTGCAATGAGTATGTATGGTGTTGTTAAGTTTAGTGTTGTTGTTAGGAATATTGGGTGTATAAGTCTTCTATATTCGTCATATGTGAATTCTCTATGAGATTCTGATCTGTTATGAACATCTATTAAATAGAGTCTTAGTCTCATTATGAGCGTAAAGTACCTCTACTAGGATTTAACACTGATTCTCAAGTGCTACATGTGTCCTAGACTGGACAGCGCGATTGTTGTCAGGATGACTGATCTTAATAGGTACACGCTAGCCTACGTATTGTCGATACTGGAGTCCTACGTGTTCTCTAGACCGCGCTCTGTTCTTTTTGTGGTGCGTGAAGACGTTGTTCAGGTTGTCTCTAAGCTAGCTGAGGAGTACAGGACTGTCATAGTAATGTACTCGCTCATGACACCGCAGATATTTGAGCTTGTGAGAGAGTTCACTGAGCTTAGAAGACTAAGGAAGACGCATGACAATATTCTGCTTGTCGCGGGTGGTCCTCATGCAGCTGGTGATCCTAGGGGAACTTTGACTCGTCTAAAATTTGATATTGCTGTGCTACGAGAAGGTGAGATAACTATACCAAAGTTACTTGATGTTATATTGTATAGAGCTGGCGATCTTCATGAGGTTCCAAATATAGCATTTATCGAGGGTAATGATGTAGTCATTACTAGATTCGAGATATGTTCAAACATACTTAGCTTTCCTCCATGTAGTGAGAGACATGGACTATACGCCCCTATAGAGATAATGCGCGGGTGTAGGCATGCCTGTAAATATTGTCAAACTCCAAGACTCTACAATTTCAGAGTTCGATATAGGTCACTAGACTATGTGTACACATGGGTAAGACACTACTTCAGGCGAGGACTAAAGATAATAAGATTCTTAGCACCTAACGGCTTTGCGTATGGCTCTCCTGACTGCAAGACTCCACGTCCTGACAAGCTTGAGAGACTTCTCAAGACTGTGCATGAGGCTTGTGAGGGGAAGGCAAGCATAAACCTTGGTGTTTTCCCAAGCGAGGTTAGGCCAGACTTTGTTAAGCGCGAAGTCTTGGATATTGTTGTTAAGTACGTGTCAAATAGGAGACTTGCAATAGGTGTACAGACAGGAAGTAATAGACTTCTGCGAGAGATTGGTCGTGGTCACGATGTTGAGTGTGTGTATGAGGCTGTTGACCTCGCTATTGAGTATGGATTTGTGCCATACATAGACCTGATATTTGGTCTTCCAGGAGAGACCGAGGAAGACATTGAGGAGACTATAAAGCTGATGAGGTATCTAGCGCAGCGAGGCTGCATAATTAGAGGACACACCTTCATGCCTCTTCCTGGCACGCCATACGAGAAGGCTCCTCCAGGAAAGATACATCCTAAGTATATTCCTGTCCTAGAGGAGCTAGCTAGAATGAGAAGACTTGAAGGCTATTGGAGAGAGCAGGAGGAGATTGCTCAGCTAATTCATAGGTATTTAACAAGCAGTGACCCACTTGTGCAGGAGTGAGAATTGAGGAAATTGCAGCACGAGTACTTGAGATAAGTGTAAGAAAGAGAGTTAGCCTAAGACTTGCAGCTAGCGAGTTCTTTAGTCAATATAGGCAGTACGAGAAGCTTAAGCCTGCCGTCAGAGTAATTACGACTGAAGTTGCTAGAAGATACAAGCTACTGGATAGAGCAACAGAGCTCGTGCTTGGTATTGATACTGAGAAACTTGACCTTTATGCTCAGAATCTCGTTAGGGTTGTTGTCTTTGAAGTAATGTACAGAGACTTTCCACTAAGCACATTCTCGTGGTTTTGCAGAAAGTTTCGAGTCTCGATAAGTGCACTAAGGAGACTTCGAGATACAGATCCTGACGAGCTTGTGAGAGGCCTCGACTACATCTCTAGGCTTTCTGTAAAATACTCTATACCAAGATGGGTTATTGACGAGCTTTTTAGAGCAAAGATACCTAATGTTGAGGAGCTACTTGCAAGGTTCATGAGAGACCCCACAAGATATATACGAGTATCCACTCATCTGACAGATCCTGAAGAACTGGCCGAGAGACTCGCGCAGTACGGGATTCTATGTTCAAGAGATCCTGACTTGCCTGACCTCCTCAGAATAGAGAGGTACGAGACTCATCCTGCAAAAACAAAGGAGTACGAGAGGGGATTGTACCATATTCAGGATAAGTCTAGCGTACTTCTAGGTCATGAGATACTTCAGGACTTGAGAGAAGGCAAGTGTCGTATGATTGATGTTACAGGTGGGCCCGGTGGAAAGATAACACATGTTGCTCAGTACGGCTACTACAGTGTTGGTGTAGATCTCTCACTTCGTCGTGTACGTGAGATAGAACGTCATGTCAAGAGAATGCACATACTCCTAACAGACTATCTCTGTGCTGATTCCACGAAGATTCCTATCAGACTAGAGAAGTTTGATGTAGTACTTGTTGACCCAGAATGCAGTGGTATTGGTAGACTTCACCATAATCCAGAAGCGAAAATGTGGATTAGTAGAAGAGACGTTGAGAAGCATTCAAAACTTCAGTACATGTTGCTCAGGGCAGTACTTGCACGTGTGAGAAAAGGCACAGTAATCTATTACTGTACCTGCACTTTAACACTTCAGGAGAACGAGAATCAGGTAATGAAAATTCTCGAAGAGTTTGACATAGAAGTGGTTAAACCAGAGCCGTTTCTCGGAGCCGAGAGTCCAATACTGAGGAATGCTCAGAGACTTTACCCACACGTTCATGATACTACAGGATTCTTCATCGCTAAGCTAGTCAAACTATAGGAATGTGAAACTTGATGACGTAGAGAGACGAGTAGCTTCTCATTAGGAACAGATAAAGCTAAGCTAGTACAATCTACTCAACGATGGTAAACGTAGAAGAGCTCGCTTCATATCCACGAATCTGTCGTGACAGAGACCAGTGCATTGCATGTGGAGCATGCGTAAGCGTTTGTCCAAACAACGCACTTGAGCTCGATGAGGAGGGCAAGCCAGTCGTAATCTGGGAGAAGTGTGAGGGAGGCAAGCCCGGTCACGAAGCTGAGTGCATCAAGGCATGCCCAGTAGGATGCATATGGCTAACAAACGAGGCACCAGAAGAGGCCAAGTCCAAGCCATGGTACAAGGTTGCCAACAAGACACCTGAAATAATGGAGGCAGTAAAGAAGTGGAAGGAGAAGTTCGGCGTAAAGGTAGACCCACTCTAATCAGGTTAAGTAAAGCACGCCTAAATCCAGACCTTCTAAACTCACCTCAATCTCTAAACCCCCTCCCTTCTATTAATTCCCCCTCGTGAATCGAAAACTCAGAGCATTTCTAAAACTATCAAGAATAGACCATGGAATATTTGCAGGCATAGTCCCGGTCGCGACGTACATACTGACTTCCCATAGGATATCTATACTGACAATAGCAGTCCTATACATAACCACACTACTAGCAGAAATATACTTATTTGTACTGAATGACATAATGAACATACAGGAAGATAAAATAAACAGACCTGATGCTCCTCTCGTTAAAGGTGAAATAACAATAAGAACAGCATGGCTTATCACAATAACTTCATTAACACTATCAATAATAATACTAGCAATAGCCCATCTTTACAATATTATAAATACATTTTCACTAACAATATACGCAACTGCGATAGTCATAGGTACACTCTATAACATAAAGCTGAAAAAATATCCCTTTGTCGGAAATTTAGCAACATCATTAACAACAGCACTAGCCTTCCTCTACGGACTATATAGCCTAAACATGATTCCAATACTATTATTCTTAACGTCACTCTTTGCCTGCCTTGGAAGAGAAATAATAAAATCTATAATAGACATTGAGGGTGACAAGCTAGCCGGTCTTAGAACGCTTCCAATAGTTAAAGGTATCGAATATTCTACAAAACTTGCAAAGATCTTCGAAGTTATTGCACTAGCACTGTTCTTAGTCACGGTAGTAGCATCGTTTTACATACTAAGCATATGGCAGGCACTAGTACTCTTGCTAGGGTTCATATGTGCATTAATAATACTGGAGAAGACCTTGTTTAAAAAGGAATTGAAAGATTACGAACATGCTAGAAAGGGAATACTAAAGGCAATGTTCATGGTAATAATGTCGTACTTTTTCACTTGCTTACCTATCTTAGTCTAGAAGGTGGAACTAGAAACAGTTTGTTATCCTGCTTAACATAGTACCAGCACTGGTTCTTTATAATGGTCCTGACTTTACCATCAACACATAGTATTTTCAAAGTATTCTTTGTCTCTTCTATAACAATTCCACGAATACCTTCCAGATACCTATTTTTACAATTTACACACTCTACAAATTTGTATAGAAGACTAATCTTTCTTTTCTTAGCCTGTTTTCTACGTTTACGTTTTTTACTCGGCAAGTGCTATCTTTCTAACTCCAACCTTCTTGACCTTTCCTTCAAGCATTAGTCTCCAAACCATGTGTCTCAGGAATGAGAGTCGTCTTTCGCCAAGCTTCTTTGCAAGCTCCTCGATAGTGAATGCCTTACCCTTGTTCTGCTGTAAGAATGTCAGAATCTTATTCTTTAGATCTTCCTCATTCATAACAGTCAGAATTCTAGCTATGGTTCTTCTTATCTGCCTAATCTTACCTGGATTTTCTACGACTCCTCTCTCTTTCTGCGATCTTAGTTTTAGTAACTCTGACCTGAGCTGCGCTAGCAGTTTTTCTCTTTCCTCTGCGGACATTGAACGTATGACATCTGCATTAAGCTTCTGCTTGGGCATAGGCTACTCCCCTATTAGGACTGTGCTTGACTTGACTCTGTACTTGAAGTTTGCGCCTGAGCTGGCACAGCTTCTTCTGCAGGTTTTACTTGTTCTGGCGTCTTAATGTAGAACTCGTCGCTTAGTCTTCTCGGTGGTAGTAGACGCACCTCTATTCCATACATACCTGGCTTGAGCAGTACCTGACCAACGTATCTGTCAACTTTGGTCTTAGCATCGTTTCCACACTTGTAGATTGTTCCGAAGGTGAACTTCTCGAATCTTGCTCTTTCGCTTGTTAGCTTGCCACTGATAGTTATCTCTACTCCTCTCACGCCAGCCTCCATGAGCTGCCTAATGGCGATTATTGCTGCTCTCCTGAACTTGATGCCCTTAGCCATGGCCCACGCAATTCTGTTAGCAATTATCTTAGCGTAGTACTCAGGTCTCTCCTTAGGCGGAGCCACGTCAATCATAGGGTTCTCAACACCGAACTTTGTCGCGAGAATCTGCTGAAGCTCCCTGACAGTCTGTCCCTTCCTTCCAATGATTCTGCTTGGTCTCTCTGCGTAGATTATTATTCTTGTGCCGAGTGGACTTCTCAAGATATCGCAGTCAATGTATCCGAGCTTTGCCAGTCTGTACTCTAGGAATTCCTTAATCATCCACTTCTTTATGTTATCCTGAATTATCTTCTTGTATACAGGCACTCGCTTACCTGCACTACTCAAGCAGGGATCCCAGCCTAGCTGAGGCCACTACCTTAAAAAAGTTAACTACATACTAATTACAGGTTGCATCAGAGTATTGCAAGTCTACTTGCAGAACTCGCACTCACATGTGAGATCGTGGTACTTCTGCGTGGCCGCCTCCTAACATGGCCTGTGCTTCCTCTCCCATATTTTAATAGAATAATCATTACATCATGTCCATCATTTTATAGAAAGATTATCTCCATTGCCTGTGCAGAATCTATATATGTAGTATTTTCAAGACTCTCAGCACATACACTACTCGA
Source organism: Thermoproteales archaeon (assembly GCA_027068725.1). Taxonomy (GTDB): domain Archaea; phylum Thermoproteota; class Thermoprotei; order Thermoproteales; family Thermocladiaceae; genus JAADER01. The sequence goes on from JAMOMD010000372.1 coordinate 6,236, forward strand.
TAAGATATATGTATTCAAATGCAAGCTCAAGCGCATAATAATAGACTTTGAACTAAGTGATAGA
>JAMOMD010000373.1 GCA_027068725.1 Thermoproteales archaeon
CTCCACATAATAGACCAATAATGACCGCATAAGTACACTCTGGCTTGAATCCACCTGTCGCTGCGAGAATAACCTTGTAACCACGCTTCTTTAGACTTAGGATATATTTTGCATATTTATCCAATAGCTCGTCGATTCCTTCTGTAAAGAACTTCTCACTTACACCAAATCCCTTTAGCTCAACTATATCACAGGTAATTTTACAATCCTGTCTAAGATCTAGAAGCTTAACAAAGTCCTGTCTATAGAATTCTACATAATTCTTTATAGCATTTGCACAGAACACACTTGTGCCAGTATCAGTAGGATATAGACGAATATGAAGCTCCTCAACATACGCAGTTCCAGGTCTCCACTCTCTGAAAAATTTAATAATCGTATTTAACTCAGCAGACATCTGCTCAGGATCTCTAGCAACAGCATCAACAGCAATTCTCATTAGAGGATCACTATAGTGAACACGTCTACGAAACTCCTGCTGTTTAGGATCATCTAACCTAAGTCTTGAAGAACCTCTTAATACTTCTTCTAAATCTTTTGAAACATTCAGCTCCTGAAGCTTTCTCTCTAAGTTTGCTAAAATAGATGTTCCAACAGTAGCTAATACAGCAACCTTCAGACCCATGTCTCCCAGCTTCTTTAACAAACTTTATTCACAGTTACCCTATCCAACATGAATAACCTTAGCCGGCTCAAGTCTCACGAAGATCGGCACCTTATACACGAACGACCTAACATATGCAAGACCCGGAGGTGCTAAAACAAGTGCACGACGTTCCTGCGAAGGAACACCAAGCTTCTCCAAAATCTTCTCCTCACTCCTCAGGACAATCTTCGTATTTGTAAGTTGCAGAACAAGATCATTAAGATCATCAGGACTATGTGTAGCAAATACTAGACCAATACCCTTAGCTCTACCAAGTCTCGCTAACATCGTCAAGTAATTCTCTATAAGCTCCTTCTCAGATTCTTCACGAGCCTGTGGAAAGAAAGTATGAGCTTCATCTATAGCAACAAGAACAGTACCTAACTTCAACTTTCGCCAATACTTATCAACAAACTTATACAACTTATCTAGAACCCTATACACAACAAGTCTCTGCTGCGTACCAGAGCTCTCCCTAAGATCAATCACAACATAATTCTCCTCCCTGAAAAGCCTCTCGTAGTCAGGCTCAGCGAACTTTATACAAAACTCATACGTGCAAGT
>JAMOMD010000374.1 GCA_027068725.1 Thermoproteales archaeon
AGGTAGAGTCTGGTTAGACAGAAACCTAGGAGCAAACAGGGTCTGTACTGCACTAGATGACACAGCATGTTATGGAGACTACTACCAGTGGGGAAGAAATCACGATGGACACCAAGAGAGTAATGCGACTAGCACAGCAGTCAAAGCCACAGATGTTAGCAATGCAGGTGCAGAGTTCATCACCTCAGATGCTGCCAATAACTTTGACTGGGCAAGTGTAGATGCTGGTGGTAGCATACGAACAGCCAACTGGTTTATAGAGGGAGCCAATGCAGTGTGTCCTACAGGCTTTAGAGTACCAACACTTTCTGAACTCAAAGCAGAACTCCTAGATGCGAACTCTTCCCAAATAGTCAACAATATAGATGCCTTTGATAGCTTCCTCAAACTACCATCAGCAGGAACACGTAGATATATTGGTAACACCATAGACGAGGGAGTCAAAGGTTACCTATGGTCACTCACAGACAATGGAAGCAGAGCATCAAACCTCTTTTATGATGGAAGTACAGCCTCTACAGGAAGCCTTGTACCTCGTGCGAGTGGACGGTCTGTGAGGTGTATTGAGAAAACATCACCTGAAGCATTGCACTACCACAATGGCACACTTTATGGTGAAGTCACTTCCCCTTACACAGGTAAAGTATGGCTAGACAGAAACTTAGGAGCTAAGAAAGTCTGTACAGCACTGGATGATGCAGAGTGTTATGGAGACTACTACCAGTGGGGAAGAGCACATGATGGACATCAAGTAAGCACGTCAAATAGTACATCTACACTTGCAACAGATGTGAACAGTGTGGGGCATAGTGATTTTATTACAAATGCAAGTATCCCTAGGGATTGGACATCTATCGACACTAATGGAAGTATACGCTCTGCTAGTTGGTCTGTTAGCGATGGAAGTTCTGTCTGTCCTGTAGGCTTTAGAGTGCCAAGCATAGCAGAACTCCAAGCAGAACTGCTCAATGTAGGCTCAGCAGAGATAGCCAACAATACCGATGCTTTTCATAGTTTCTTAGTATTGCCCTCAGCTGGTTACCGCAGCAACGGCTTAGGTGCCTTGACCAATCAGGATTCGTGGGGTGGTATGTGGTCTAGCTCGGTCAGTGGTTCGAACGCTCACGGTGTCAGCTTCAGCAGTGGCGGCGCGGGCTCGAGCAACTACAGTCGTGCCTACGGTTTCACGGTACGGTGCCTGAGGG
>JAMOMD010000375.1 GCA_027068725.1 Thermoproteales archaeon
AGTGTCTGCCCTAACCTTCTGTAATGCTATTTCTAAGAACTTTGTTATCTGCCTCGGAGATATTTGATATGAACTATATGCGAGCAATGTCTTGACAATTGTCTTTCCTCTTATACAGTACACACAATCAAAACTGCAGACCTTGGCTCGTGGAAAGAAGTTAACTCCAAGCGATAGACCGCGTCTTCTGGATTTTACAGGACCGTATATTACTGCTCTGCTCCTAACTTTACACTTCGTGCAGTCGCCAATACAGGGAGCATAGGCAATTATGTGACGATTGTCAGCGCAGGTCATTTACATCACTTCTCAGCAAGCCGAAGGATTCATCACACATACTTATGCTTGCTCACCTGTCTTCTTCAGCGTCTCTATGTACTTATTACATTCGTCAACGAATCTACAGTATGTGCAGGCAGGACAGTTCTCTCCCTTGAGTCTCCTGTTGACAAGTGGGCATAGGTTTCTCACGTAGTACCTTGGGAAGCAGTTCGTACAAACAATTAGCTGACCCTTAACATATGCTAAGTCTCTGGTAGTGATCTCTCTTCCACAAATACTGCACTTCAGCACTGGTGATAGCGTCAGAGCATACGCTTATATTGCTTAGCTTGTAATGTCTGTACTTGTATGTTTAGGCCACTTACTCTTGAGGAAGGAAAGTTCCTAGTAAAGCTTGCAAGAAAAGCAATTGAGGAGTACCTTAAGACGGGCCGCAAGATTGAGCCACCTGAAAATACTCCAGAGAAGTTGCTAAAAGAGAACTATGGTGTATTTACTACTCTCGAGCTCTATTTTGGCCCTGATAAGACAGAGCTACGTGGCTGCATAGGATTTCCACAGGGCTACGTTAATGTTGCTAAGGCTGTTATCGAGAGTGCAATTGCAGCAGCTACGGAGGATCCACGATTTGAGCCTGTTAAGCTGGACGAGCTTAGTAAGATAGTGATAGAGGTCTCTGTGCTTAGCCCTCTCGAGGAACTGAAAGTATCAAGCCCGAAAGAGTATCTTGATAAAATAGTCATAGGTAGACATGGTCTAGTCATTAAGCGAGGCATATTCTCAGGATTACTTCTTCCACAAGTACCTGTGGAGTACTGCTGGGACACTGTCACTTTCCTAAACGAGACCTGTGCTAAGGCTTTCCTACCTTTCGGATGCTGGATGGACGAAGTTACGTCAGTCTACATATTTGAAGCACAGGTATTTAAGGAGGTCGAGCCGAATGGTGAAGTCGTTGAACGAGACCTTGTTAGAGAGTACGAGGAACGTTGTAAAGGCAGATCTTCATCTTCACACAGTGTATAGTGACGGCATCTCAAGACCTGAAGAATACGTTCTCGAGGCTATTAAAAACAATTTCAAAATTATATCAATAACAGACCACAACACGTTTCTTGGAAGTAAAAGAGCTATCGAGTACGTAAAAGATCACGTAGATACAAAATGGAGTATAGTAGTTATTCCCGGCGCGGAAATTCGAACAAACATCGGTGATGTACTAGTATACTGTGTAGACTACGTCTCTGATACTGCACCAAGAGATATAGGACAGCTACTCGACTGGTGCCGCGACAATAACTGCATAGCAGTTCCAGCACATCCTCTCGACCTTACTAGAAGCGGCATCGGAATACTGAACCTCTGCAGATATCCCTGGCCCGCAGTTGAGACATACAACGGTGGTACAGTAATTCCATTCATCAACGAAATAACGAGCACTCTAGCTAAAATAATGGGACTACCAGAGATAGGAAACAGCGACGCACATCACGTCTCAGCACTTGGAATCTGCTACACACTTGTGCCTGTAGAACTATCTGACTCTGCAGAATTTGTTATTGAAGCAATTGTGCGAGGCTTAACAAGACCAGTAGAGGCTCTCAGCTACAGGCAAAGAGTTAGACTGAAACTATCTATTAGAAATCTTAAGAAAAGAGTTAAGGAGATTAGAAGTACTCAAGAAACTTCTTAATCAGCGCAAGTGTGTAGTTGTCTAAATCTCTCTCTACCTCCATGTAGAGTATCTTGTTACCATGTTTCAACACATATATTCTGGTACCATTCTTATCGACATGCAATATCGTTGAAAAATCTATAGATGATATTATGGACCTGTAGTCCTCCTTAATCTCTCCATATCTCTCAACTTCGTTAGAATTAACTAGCAGAACAGCTCCTCTAAGTCCTAACAGTCTTGCAAGATCTGCTAATGATGATGGTAGTGTAGATAGTTGAATTATAAAATAACCTTCGAGTATTCTCTTAAGATTTACAAGCTCGTGCTCTACACGATCTATTCGCTGCTCAAGCTTTGATAAGGACTGCAACAGTGATGATAGAGTTGACTTGACCTCATTAACTATTGCCGAGGCTTGAGGAAGTGCAGGTCTTGGCTGTGGATGCTGCTCCTCTCTCTTTTTCAGAAACTTGTCAAATACCATCTTGAGAAACGCCGATCAGGAAATTAATACAGGTAACGCTTAGGCCTGGACTTGTTGTGCTATCTTTTTTAGAACAGAGTACACGCGACTAAATATAAGATCAATCTCCTTACTAACCTCCTTAACAGCATCATTAACATTTCCACTCTCTCTAAGTTTCACATAATTTATTAGAATTCTCCTGACATTATCAGGAAGAAAAGGGTAAACCTGTATAAGATCTTCTCTTCTCTCATTTACTATTATTTCAAGAAGATTTGTTACAATATCTTTCACTGCACGCTCAGCACTGTGAAATGCTAATAGTAGTTCGTCTACTACCTTCTTATCAAAAGGGTACTCCTTCCTCTTTTAGTTTCATTTTAGCATACTCTAATACAGCTTTCAATGCCTCATAAGTTGTTCGACCGCCTATTGCCTTTATGAAAGTCTTAGATTGAAGCTTTTCTTCTAGAAGTTTTATAGCATCCTTAAGCTTGTTCTTGTCAATCTGTGGCTCGGTCTTCTCTCCTGATGCCATGATTATCAATAGTCACCGTCTCAAGGGTAATTAAATCATTTCTCCAGCTTTCCTGAAGCCATCTCTTGAAGTCTTCAGGTAGTTGCTCAGAGAGAAACAGAACTGCTCCTCCATCTCCCGCTCCGCTCACCTTGGCTCCCGGTATACCAATCTGCCGAGCCTTGAGTATAGTCTGGTCAAGAAGCGGATTTGTGACACCAAGTATCATTAATAAGAAATGGTTCATGTACATAAGCTCTCCTATACAATCAAATCTGTTGCTAATTATGTACGAAAGTGCTTTGCCAACTATAGAGTCTATTGCTCGAAATATGTTCTCAACAATATCTGGATACTTTCGTTTGAGCTCATATACTTCATTAACAAGTTCTCTAGTAGTTCTTCGTCTTCTGACTAAGAGAACTGTAAATTTTGCATCTATGTTATATATATCTAGCTTACGAACACTGTTAGGAGGATCGTTTATCAATGTTACACCTCCTAGTGTTGAGGTGTACGTATCCATTCTACTTGCTCTTCCCTGTGCCATCAGCTCAGCCCTGTATGCGAGCTCTGCAAGTTCGTGCACTGTCACGCTAATGTTGTAGTATTGCAGAAGTCCGTACATCAGTGAAGAAACTACTCCGGCGGAAGTACCTAGTCCACAGCTTGGCTGCGCATCCGACCTTAGCACTATTCTTATTCTTCGTGGATGTACACCATAGACTTCCTGAACTATTTTCAGGACAGAGACAACGTACCTAAGCCTCCCAGCACTCTCAGGCTTCGGAATTTCTCTGAGCGTGAACGTGCCAAAGTTAGTATCGACAAGTATCTCGTCATTGCTGTGAGATTCGATTCTGCAGTGCACGTATCTGTCTACTGCACACGCAATAGCTCTGTAGCCATACACTACAGCATGCTCGCCAAATAGTTTGAGTACGAGTGGAGCCTTGACGTATATACCCATCTCAACTGTGCTAAAGTTGCGGAAGCCGCAATTTTATTTTTGTAATTCTTCATGCATATCCTATGGATAGCCTTGAGTTTGAGTGAAAGAGTAGTTAGAGCCTTTCTCGAGCCTAGGAGTGTCGCAGTAATTGGTGCATCTAGAGAACCTCACAAGGTTGGGCACGTTATTCTACGAAACATACTAAACTCAGGGTTTAGAGGGAAAGTATATCCTATAAATCCTCACGCTGACAAGATACTAGGATTGAAATGTTATCCAAAGATTACAGACGTGCCAGATGATGTAGATATTGCAATAATTGCAGTACCTGCACGTATTGTTCCTGAAGTTGTTGAGGATTGCGGTAAAAAGAACGTTCCTCTAATAGTTGTCATATCCGCAGGATTCAAAGAGACTGGCCCAGAGGGAGCCAGACTAGAGAAAGAAATAGTCAATATAGCACATAGATACGGCTCAAGAATTGTTGGTCCAAACTGTTTAGGAATAATGAATCTCTCTAGAGGATTAAATGCAACATTTTCTGCAATAACACCAAAGTGTGGTAATATTGGATTAATTTCTCAGAGCGGTGCAATAATTACAGCATTAATAGATCTTGCTGCTAAGTACGGCTTTGGTTTTAGTAAGGTAATATCACTTGGTAATAAGGCTGACTTAGACGAGGTTGATTTTCTTAAAATACTTGAGCAAGATAGAGAGACTTCAATAATAATAATGTACATAGAGTCTATTGAGAGGGGAAGAGAATTCATAAGAATAGCTAGGCAGGTTGTTAGAGAGAAGCCTCTGATAGTTCTTAAGGCAGGACTTACCTCGAGAGGAGCTAGAGCAGTCTCGTCACACACAGGATCGCTGGCGGGAAGTGCACAAGTGTACGAGACTGCTCTGAGACAGGCTGGTGCTGTGCAAGTGTATACATTTCGTGAGCTCGTGTCTGCTCTACTGTTCTTCTCTCGATACGCAGATGTTGTAAGAAAGCTTGAGCAGGTCGAGGTTGTTATAGTTACCAACGCTGGTGGACCTGGGATAATTGCAACTGATCTATGTGAGAGAGCAGGTGTTGAGCTCTCTAGTCTAGATCCTGAGCTTGTTCAAGAGCTGAGGAGTAGATTGCCTCCTGCTGCAGCGCTTCACAATCCTGTAGATGTTCTTGGAGATGCGACACCCGAGAGATATGTCACGGTGCTTGAGCGTATACTTGCGAGACCTTATGTGTCTGGTGTAATTGTGATAGCAACTCCTCAAGCAATGACTAATCCTCCTCTACTAGCTGAGAAGTTGATTGATATTGCGAGAAGATTTCCCGAAAAGATGGTTGTTCCTGTGCTACTTGGAGGCGTCTCAATGAAGGATGCTCAGGAAAAGCTCGTGGAGGCTGGTGTACCCGCATTTTCCTGCATTGAGGATGCTGTTAGTGTATTCTCGATGTCGTCTAGGTACGTCAAGTACAGGAAGAGGCTGGCAGAGATTGAACGTGTCAAAGAGAAGTACATAATGCTCGATGTTGAAGAGATAAAGACAGTAATTGAGAGAGCACGTGAGGAAGGTAGGCGAGTTCTTCTTCTGCACGAAGCTTTCGAAATAATGAATATAATTGGCGTGCCAACTCCTGAAGGTGGGTTCGCAAGAAGTCCTGAAGAGGCTGTGAAGATAGCTGAGAAGGTTGGCTATCCTGTTGTTCTTAGAGTAGTCTCGCCTGACATACTCCATAAGAGTGATATAGGTTGTGTAAAGGTTGGTCTAGCCACACCTGACGAGGTGCGTCACGCTTTCTACGAGATAATGGAGAGAGCAACAAGATACATGCCTCATGCTAGAATTTACGGTATTCACGTATCCAAGATGGTGAAAGGCCACTACGAGGTCATCGTAGGAGCGACAAGAGATCCTCAGTTTGGTCCCGTGGTACTGTTCGGCCTTGGAGGAGTGTACGTAGAGCTATACAGAGACGTCTCTATGAGAGTAGCACCAATAACAGAGCTAGAGGCAGAGGAAATGATTTACGAGACGAAGATAGGAACAATAATGAGAGGGTATAGAGGGAGTAGACCTGTCAACATTAGGAATATTGTAGATGTCATATACAGAATATCGCTATTAATGACGCAGGTAGAGGACATTCTCGAACTAGACATTAATCCACTGATAGTTAGCGAGAATAGCGTATATGCAGTTGATGTGAAGATCTTGGTGAGATAATGTCATCACTGTACATATCATCGATAGATAGATGGTCAGGCAAAACGACGATAGCGCTAGCTATAGCAGATTCAATAAAGAGAAAAGGAAAATCAGTAGCGCCATTGAAACCATTCTCAATAATTGAGCCAAAACCTGAAAAGACTGTTGAC
>JAMOMD010000376.1 GCA_027068725.1 Thermoproteales archaeon
GAGAGGATTGGGTCAAGAAGCACGACTTATCAACGCTCAGGATAGTGCACACAGTTGGAGAGCCAATTAACCCAGAGGCATGGAGATGGTACTTCAAGAACCTGTGTAATGAGGACTGTGCAGCATCATCTACCTGGTGGATGACTGAGACAGGAATAATCATGATATCACACACGCCAGGTCTAAAGCTCATACCACTTAAGCCAGGCACAAACGCCATGCCAATACCAGGAGTTGATGCTGATGTAGTTGATGAGCAGGGTAACCCATGCCCACCAGGCGTCAAGGGATATCTAGTAATTAAGACTCCATGGCCAGGAATGCTACTGACAATTCACAAGGATCCAGAGCGCTACATCAAGACGTACTGGAGCAAGTTCCCCAAGCTCATGTTCTTCACAGGAGACTTCGCAATAAAGGACGAGGATGGCTACATCTGGGTACTGGGAAGAGCAGACGAGGTCCTGAAGATAGCTGGCCACAGAATGGGTACTGCAGAGATCGAGTCAGCACTTGTACAGCACCCAGCAGTTGCTGAGGCAGCAGTTGTGGGCAAGCCAGACCCAGTCAAGGGAGAGGTACCTGTAGCATTCGTCGTGCTTAAGCAAGGATATCAGCCAAGTCCAGACCTAGTCAAGGAGCTGAAGCAGTGGGTCAGGAAGACCATCGGACCAATAGCTGAGCCAGCCGAGGTGTACTTCGTCACTAAGCTACCTAAGACGAGAAGTGGAAAGATCATGAGAAGACTGATAAAGGCAGTCCTGCTAGGTCAGCCACTTGGCGACGTAACAACACTAGAGGACGAGGCAAGTGTTGAAGAAGTGAAGAAGGCTTACGAGGAGTTTAAGAGAATGCTAGGACAGTAACAGAAGGTTACTCAATAACTTCTATAGTTATTCTTATCTTCTTCCCTTCAAACATTCTCAAAAGCTCGTCAATAGTTAACGTATTTTCATCCTTCATCTTCTCTATCTTTGCTTGAAGTCTCTCGAATGGTTTCATATTTTCAAAATTTTCAATCTTCTCCTTAGCTATTATGTAGCCATCTCCTGCGTAAGGTATCGTGTAGACGTAGCCCTCGACCTGTATCTTCTCCATTATTATCTTCAACACATGTTCAAGTTAAAGAATGTTGTTAGGATGGTTCAGCATTGGTATCATTCTTCACCATGTCTGCAATACCAGCCTTCATCATCTGCTTTCTACACGTTCTCGAAGGTTTATTATGTTGTCTATGCTCGCTAGAAGTCTCACATAGGGTCTCGCAAAGCTAGTTCTAAGAAATTCGTCAGGTTCTCCCACAAACACTACCTTGCCCTCGTACATGTACGCAATCTTGTCAGCAAGTAGCAGTGCTTCACAGATGTCATGTGTCACGTGTAGCGTCACGAGATTCGCACTCCTGTGAATTAACTTCAGCAACTCGATTGCTCGCATCTTTGTCTCAGGATCGAGGTTTGCCAAAGGCTCATCTAGAAGAAGGACACTTGGCCTAACAATGAGGGCACGAGCAAGTGCTGCTCTCTGAGCTTCTCCAGCAGAGATCTGGCTAGGCTTTCTGTCTAGTACATGTTCTATTCTTAGCATTCTCGATATTTCGAGAACTTTTTCTCGAATAACGTTCTCTGGTACTCCTCGTACTCGTAGTCCATAGGCAATGTTATCGTAGATAGACATGTGTGGAAAGAGAGCGAAGTTCTGTGGTACAAGAGCAATGTTTCTTTTCTCAGGTTTTTCGTATGTTATGTCCTTACCGTCTAGCAGTATCTTACCTCTTACCGGTCTTACTATACCAACTATAGAGTAAAGTAGCAATGTCTTACCAACACCACTTGGTCCAAGCAATACCATGTATTCGCCTCTCCTGACTAGCAGATCACTAACTTCGACAGTTATCTGACCAATCTTTACCAGAAGATTCTCTATCTTAAGCATAGGCTCCAACCTTGACTAATGCTCTAAGAGCTAGGAACAGTGCAAGAGCTAGAAGCAAGTAAAGTGAGGATACTGCAACAGCGTAAGGTAGTCCAAACGTATCGAACCACTTTATTATCAGGACGGTCACAGTCTCAGGATAGGGAGCTAAGACTAGCAGTGAGCCAACTTCACTTAATGCACGTGCAAATGCCAGTATTGCACCTGCAAGAATGTTTCTGTAACATAGTGGGAGTGATATAGTTAGAAATGTCCTAAACGAGGAGGCACCTAGACTACGTGCAACATACTCAAGCATTGGATCAACACTAAGAAAGCCCAGCTTTACTGCATCTACTGCAAGTGGAAAAGCAACAAACATCATCGCACTTACGATTCCCCAGAACGTGTCCTCTATTCCAAGTGGAATTATGCCACGAGAGCCAAATGCTACAAGTAGCATAACTCCAACAATAGGATGAGGAACAACTAATGGAAGATCTACTAGAGACTCAACTACTGTCTTGCCCCTGAAGTCGACTCTTGCAAGAACATACCCCAGTGGAATGCTCACAAACACAAGTATAGCTGTTGCTACTGTTGCTGCTAAGAGAGAGTTCTTGAGTGCATTTAGAAATTCATTACGAAGAAGTTGTGTACCAAGTATCTTACATACTACATCATACCTACAGCATAAGAACAGTGCAAAGAAAGGTATTAGAATTGCAATTATAGCAAATGAAGATATTGCAGACAAGATTATGAGAAACTTCTCAACTTTTAGAAACCTATCAGCTGCTCGTGACATTTTCCAATACAAATCCTATCTTCTCCTCTCTTAAGAACTTTATTAACTCTGGCGGAACCTTACCTACTAGGATTACCTTGTTCAGGAAGGGCTGTCCACCCTCTTCAAATATCCTTCTTCCTACAGGACTCAATAATAGTTCTATGAACTTTATTGCAAGCTCCTTGTGTAGAGCAACAGTAGGTATAGTAACTCCGTACTCGATTGCTTTCATTTTTATAGCCTTCTCCTCTGGCGAACCAACAAGTATGTGCACGATTACTCTCTGATAGAAGTTATTGTACTCTGGCGAACCTAGGTTTATCTGTGGAGGTAATGGTATGTACAGCAGATGGTACTGAACAGCAACGCTCTTGTACTCAAATGCGTAGTCTATTGCTCCGCTCTGAAGCAGCGAGACAAGATCAATCTCCTTTGGTCTAGTTACTAGGTTACCACGTGGTGTGAATGATGCAGGTATGTACACTACTAGTGTTCCGTTCTTGTACAGTTTGTATTTTGAGCCTGGTATTTTTGATATTACAAGATTCTTCAGTATGGTCATATTGTGGTAATACAGTGCTGCGAGTGCAATAACACCAACAGCACGGTAACCACAGGGATCCATGTTTGGATTCGAGAAACCGTATCTTACTCCAGGCATCTGAAGCACTATGTACCACTTATCAGGATGTTTGAGAAGATATGAAGCGTATTTCGAATGATTTGTAAATGCAAGTACTATCTGATTTGTTGCAAATATAGCATACCAGTTAGCATATTTTGGAAACATAAACTTTGGAATTAGTCTATAATCAGCAACACCAAGAACATCACATCTCCTCTTTAGATCCACAACCTTTCTCACAGCAAATACGCTACCACTTGGCTCAATATACACGGTAACGTTATACTTCTTCTCGAATATTGCAGCGATTTTCTCGAATGGTTTTGCTAGTGAGCCAGCACAGAATATTATCAATGTCGGTCTCGACTTTTGATGAGCGATGTACAGGTATGCCATTGAGACTACTGCTGCAACCGCTATCGCAACTATGATAGAGACTGCGATGATTTTTCTCATCGGTTATCCGATATCGGATAACGGATATTTCAGCGTTATAGAAACCTACAGAGAGACAAAGTGCTTCAACAATAGAACAAGTATGGCAAAGCAACAATCAGCATAGTATAGCATCTTCATTTAGTCCGCGTGAGCCCTCTCATCACCAGCATCTGATGCATCTACTAGAATGTAAATATTGTTAAAATTGTAGCCGCTCCGGAGGACACTCGGATCACGCGCCCGTGGGCTACACGGGCGTCTCCGAGGTCCCGTTTACAGTGAGCATGATCGGTATATTAACCCTTTTTCCTAGGTAAAGACCTAAGAATGATGAGCTTTCGTCCCTCAACTGAGAGATGAAGAACCAGCCGAGAACTGAATTTTTCAGAATTTTAATATTAGTTCTAAGAGAGTAAAAGAAGGATATAATGTAAGAGGAATGGAGATAAGATAGAATTGTGTGTCGGTTAGTTTTCTCGATTTGTTTTGAGTTTTGTTTTTATTTCTCTCTTTCTCCTGTTCTTACTCTTATGGACTCTTCTACAGGTATTATGAATATTCTTCCATCTCCTGGTCTTCCTGTTCTTGCTGTTTTTGTTATTATATCAACAACTTTCTCGACATCTTCGTCTCTTACAACTATCTGTAGCTCGACCTTTGGTATCAGATCGATTGTTATTGGTCTGCCTCTGTACATTATTGTTATGCCCTTCTGTTCTCCTCTTCCCCGTACCTCGACTACTGTCAGTGGATATATTCCAGCCTCCTCTAATGCTCTCTTCACGTCTTCTAGTTTTTCAGGTCTGATTATTGCAAGTATGAGCTTCATGGTCTCACCTCATTATGTAGCCTTCTTCTCCATGTACTGTTAAGTCTAGGCCAACGTACTCCATCTCTGCTGGTACTCTCCAGCCTATTGTCTTGTCGATTATCTTTGCGATTATGAAGGTCACAGTTACTACGTATGCTAGTACTGCGAGTGATGTTATTATCTGCGATGCTAGCTGCAGTGCACCCTCAAGTGGGTGACCATATATTAGGCCATATATTAGACCATAGTTTCCTGGATTGATCTTCGGGTTAGCGAATAGTCCAGTCGCTATTGAGCCCCACAGTCCTGACATTCCGTGTACTGCCCATGCGTCAAGGCTCTCGTCCAGCCCCTTCTTCATCCTGAACTCGACCATGTGGTAGCTTATTATGCTAGCTACTACGCCGATCACTATTGCTGCAAGTGGATCTACGTAGCCTGACGCTGGTGTTATTGCAACTAGTCCAGCAATTGCACCACTTGCAAAGGCTAGGCTGGAGGCCTTGCCCTCCTTTAGCCAGGACAGTAGACACCATGTTAGTGCTGCTGCGGCAGTTGCCGTGTTAGTGACTAGCCATGCACTTGCGGCAAGACCATTTGCTGCTACTGCACTACCTGCGTTGAAGCCAAACCATCCGAACCATAGCAGTGCCATTCCTAGGAGTACGTACGTTATGTTGTGTGGTGGCATGGGCTCTTTGCCAAATCCTAGGCGCTTGCCAATGATGTATGCTAGTACTAGTGCTGAGAATCCGCTTGACATGTGGACGACCATTCCACCTGCGAAGTCTAGTGCTGGTGGTAGTCCTAGCTTTGGTAGTAGTGTCTCAGGCCAGCCATTTGACCATAGCCAGTGAGCTACTGGACAGTACACGAAGGTTAGCCATAGTATGCAGAATGCTATCCAGGCGCTGAGCTTTGTTCTCTCGACAATTGCTGATGATATTATTGCGACTGTGATAGCAGCGAAGGTTAGCTGAAAGCCACAGTATATGAAAGTTGGTACTTTTGTGTGGAACCAGAAGTTCCACCATAATGAGTTTGGTGTAGTACCTGTGAACGGGCTTATTGCAGCATATTTCAGGTTTCCTATGAACCAGTGCTGTGGACCAAATGGGCTAAATGCTAGCGAGAACGCGTACAGTATCCAGGCTATTGATACGACAGCATAGGCTATGAAGCTGTACATCATTGTTGACAGCACGTTCTTTCTCCTGACTAGGCCAGCGTAGAAGAATGCCAGTCCTGGCACTGTCATTAACATTACCAGCGACGAAGCAGTTAGCAACCACGCAGTATCACCTGGCGACAAGACTGGCCCAGCCATAGCGAACAAAGTGTTGCAGAACCGCGATTATTATATTAAGGACAGCATGACGAAGTGCAGAGCTGATTAGTGTAAGATTGACGATGTTCTTAGGCTCATTTCTGACTATCTGACGTCGAGGAGAGAACACGAATATACACTACTGAACTTTAGTATACATCAGAACGTTTTTTACTAGATTCAGGACAGTGGCACAAACATGAAGATAGGCATCCTAGGCTGTGGCATAGCTGGAAGCTTCTTAGCGTACTTCCTGAAGAGGAGAGGAGCAGATGTTGTATGTATATCAGAGAGGAGAGAGTACCCGAGTGTTGGCTTGATTCAATCTCTAATGCAGAA
>JAMOMD010000377.1 GCA_027068725.1 Thermoproteales archaeon
TACTGTCGATCTTATTCCTGTTGGAAATAGCTCTGTCTGTAACGTGCTTAGACAAGCCCATGCCCACTGTGAGAATACCATGTTCAAGAAGAGTGATGTCAAGAACAGGCCTGGAATTCTCGCTAGGACTGAATATATCATTGGTATTGTAGTTACAAAACCTCCCACTAATGATACTGTTGTTGATATTCTCCTACTCTTGTCTATGAATGGTATTAGTAAGAAAGCTCCTATGAAGGATCCAGCATTTGCTGTCAGTATTATGTAAGGTATCAATTTTGGAAATGGGAAGTCAGGAACATATGGTAGGTAGAATGCAGGTATGAAATATGTCACGTATACTACGATAGTTATTATTAAAAGTATTATGAATCTATCAGAATACTCTCTCACCACTTCACTAAATGTCAATTTTGACTCCTCAGCTTCCTGTAATTTTCTGATATCTTCATCACTTATGCTTGTTCCAAGGTATTTTTCTGCTATCTTCTTCGCCTCTTCGAGTCTTCCTCTAGTTATTAGCCATCTTATTGATTCTGGAAATTTTACGCGAATAAGACCAACAATGATTACTGCCAGCAGTATTGATAGTAGTAGCGATTTTACATATGTTGTAGGTGTTGTGAATAGTTTTTCATATAGTATTGATAGGGCTGCAAGTATTACAGGTCCAAGGTTCCAGAAGTTTATTGCTAGTAGCATTGTCTTGCCTCTGTGTCTGGATGGTACGAGTTCTGCAACTGCTGCAAATGCTGCTCCAAATTCTCCTCCAATTACTAGACATATGAGTGATGTCAGGATGGTGAAGAGTATTGGGTTACTGTACAGGAAGTAGAGGAGTACTGTGAGAATGACCTCTGAGATTACTACTGTTAGGAATGTCTTTCTTCTACCAATCTTGTCGCTTAGTGCTCCAAATAGTATTGATCCAACTGTGAAGGATGCTAGGTTTAGTGCAAGTATGTAGATTGCCCATGCTGGTGCAATGAACTGTGATAGGATGGGAGCTATTGTGAATAGGAAGCCATCAATGAAGAAGCTTAGTGCAATAGCAGTGAAGAGATACCAGCACCAGATGCCCCACTTCTCGTTAAGTATCTCCAGTATCACGGTGACGGGTTGGTACCATGGTTATAAAATGTAACCGTGCTAGCTAGTCTCTACGCCCAACACCTTCGGTATGTTCCTGTCGTA
>JAMOMD010000378.1 GCA_027068725.1 Thermoproteales archaeon
AACAAAATAGTCGGAAACGGATCAAACGTCGGAATTCTTGTAGGTGGAGTAGACAAAGTAGATATCGTCTCAAACTCAATTGAAAATACTGCTACGTCAATAAAAGTACTTGCAAATTCGCTAGATATAAAAATCAAAGATAACAGAGTAGACTCTAAAATTGAAATACTTGGAACTGCAATAGTAAGAGACAACATAGGCTTTAATACTAGAGGTTCTACAACAGTGACAGCAACAATTCCCATTACAGGTGGAATGGTTCCTGTAACTGTAACTGCAGAACAACTGGGAATAGACACTGGAAAGATAAATACAATCTTAAATGTAAGACTTGTAAAAGCAGATCCAGACGTCTTAGATGTCTATGAACCACGCTATGGAATAAATGCTACTGGTGATGCAATAGGACTAACAATGATCTCTGGCACTGGAACTACATTAACATACTCAATACTTGCAGAATATTAAAGTATAACTTGATTTAATATTTTAAAGTCTTCTTCTACCATTTTTAACGTATCAATCCACTTCGGAAAGATTCTATTCCAGTCATACTTCTCTGCCTTCTTTCTACAAGACTTCCGAAGCTCATTGTACTTTTCTGTATGAGTAATCTTGTATGCATATTCAAAGGAAGCAACTAGAGAAGGTATCGACGGAGGCTTGTATCTAGTGTGATAAGGAACATACAAAGGATAGTTTGCATAGTCGATAGACGCAGAACTTATAATTCCACATTCTTCAGCAAGCTCTAATTGCGCAGAGTTCTCTATTGCAATTACTGGAACTTCACACGAGATAGACTGAAGTAGAGGAATACAGAATCCCTCGCTTTCAGAAGAACAAACATACCAATCTGCAGCATTGATTAGCTCTGCAATTTCTTCATCGTCTATTGGATCTACTAACGAAGAACTTGAAATTACAACCTTATCTCTTACTCTAAGACTTCTTGCAATAAAGTCTAAGTCATATCCAAAAGGATAGTCTGCAGAGTTTGTATGAAGATATAGAAGCACATCGTCTTTATCTTTTGCAAAGTAAGAGAAGGCTTCAAGCATCTGAGGTATCTGCTTTCTTGTACCAAGATTTGCGAAGATAGAAAGAAAGACTACTTTATCTTCTGGAATGTTGAACTTCTGTCTGCATCTGCTTTTACATAGAGGTTTGAAGACTTTTCTGTCTATTCCGTGATAGATAAGAGAGATTCTTGACTTTGGGAAGAACTTAGAAAGTTCAAGATATCCGTATTTGGAGTATGCAACAATATAGTCTGCACAATTAAGAGTAGCAACAGACTTCTCAGTCAAAGGACCATCTACAGGTGTATACCAAAGCTTTGGTGTCTTGATGGAAGAGAGATATCTAAGATGATTGAAAGGATCCCAGAAGACAACAATTACATCTGGCTTATACTTCTTGACAAAATATGGAAGAACATTTGCTCCTTGCTGAGTACTTGCAAGTATCTTGATTGGATTTCCTTTTTCTGTAGTCACTTCTAAATTCAAACCCCAAGGCATTCCCTGAGGACTGAAGTCTGCAACATTGTACACTTCAAATCCAGAATCTGCAAGTCTTGTACATATTTCTCTACTCATCACTCCATATCCAGTAGTACATCCGATGAACGCACTAACCCAAAAGATTCTCATGAATTACACCTCCTCAACTTCATTTTTAGTGCTACTATTATACAGAAGACAATTGCACTTACATAGCCTAAAGCAAATTGCCAATCTCCTAAGTAAATGCTAGTAAACAACAAGATAATAGACAGAAGAAAACAGAAAAATAAAGAAAGCATCTCAGCTTCCATAGAAATCACCTGACTAAGAATGTAAAGAATGGAAGTAGATAACTAAGAATACAGACAAGCTTCAATGCTCTTTCTGGCCTTTCTACAAACTTCGAATAAACAAATTCTACATTGTCTACTGAGATCTTTGTTGAACCAAGAGTAAGAAATCCTGACCTTAGCTCTTTCCTGATCTTCCTGACATATCTAGATATTGTAATTTCTATGTGTGATGCAACAGACGCTATCAATGCAAGAACGATAGACTGAAGAGAAAGATGATGAGACGCAACATAATATCCGCAAAGCACTGGAAGAAATCCAAAGCTGATAGAGAAAGATATGTCGTTATGCAACTTTCC
>JAMOMD010000379.1 GCA_027068725.1 Thermoproteales archaeon
GACACTGCAGAACGAGCAGCAGTCTTCGCGCTCAGGACAGTGCTAGGACTACCCTGTGACCCTGTTCTAGGATTCGTAGAAATTCCCTGCGTCGAGCGAAACATAATACTATCAGAAATTGCAATACTCTCAGCAAAACTAGCACTATCAGGAGCCTCACCACTAATGACACTCGACAACATAATCGATACAATGAAAATAACAGGACAACTACTACCACAAACAATAAAAGAACAAGCATACGGACCATTAAGTTGCGTATTCCTATCAGAAAAAACAGAAAAACTAATAAACACACTACAAACACTCGAAAAAGAACAAACACAAAACATAACAGACACAATACACAAATTCAAAGACATACTGAAAGTAATATCAACATTCCTAAGACAAGCAGAATGGAACTAAAACAGAAAGCAATCGAACATCACGCAGAAGGACTTTGATATTGGTACTTTACGAGAAATATGAGAATTTTGGTGGGGCCGCCGGGATTTGAACCCGGGATCACTCGGGCCCGAGCCGAGCATCCTACCAGGCTAGACTACGGCCCCACGAGTCTCTTGTTTTTCTTTACTCTGTAGTACTCTTGTGGTTATTAACCCTCTCTCTTGTGGTGTTGTTAGTATTTTAGTACTGTATCTTGTGTATTTCTGACTAGTCGCGTTGTATTTATTAAAGTAGTCTGTTTGGTTTTCTTACCATGGCTCGTGTTAGAGGTAAGACGTTAGCTAACTTTGTGCTTTCGATAATAATGGCTGTGTTAGGCATAGCTGTTCTGGTGACTGGTCTAATACTATGGCTAGGTTTTCCACATGGTGGTCCTCATGCGGGGTTACATGGAGTCAAGTTCTGGGGTTATGAGAAGGAGTTTTGGAAGAGTATTCACCTATATCTTGCATTAACACTATTTGCTGTCTGTTGTATTCATTTTGCATTAAACATAGATTTTCTAGTAGCTGTATGGAAAGCCTTATCGCGTAGAGAGTATTGTAGTTTCCAAATAGTTAAACCTCGATCCTTGTATTGAGTCCCTTATCTATTTTCAGTACTCCTCTTCTCAGAACCCAGCATGAGAATACTATGCCGATGCAAAATGTTGCTGGATGTCTACAACCTGCCTCTATGTGAACGTCGAGGACAGTTGGTCCTTCTCCTACTCCTTGTATGCCAATTTTTTCTTTG
>JAMOMD010000380.1 GCA_027068725.1 Thermoproteales archaeon
CCCACTTGTGTGGCTCAATGTGCCTCCACAAGTCTTCCAGAGTCACGTACTTGGCACCAGGCCTAGGCTGGAATAGAGTCTCAACAAACACTATCCTCGGCTTATCAATGTACATTGGTGGGATACCCATGTAGACCCTTATTCTCTTGAGTGCCATCCTGCCACGCCACTGCTTTCTCGGGAGCATTCCTCTGATGATCCTCTTCAGTATCCTGTCAGGTCTACGTGGTATCTTTGGACCAACCTTCTCAGGATTGTAGTGCGTTCTCCACTCACTGAGCTTCTTCTTGTACCAGTTCAGTATCATGTTGAAGTCTCCCGTTATGATAGCCTTCTCAGCGTTCAGGACAACGACCCTCCTACCCTCGAGAGCAAGCTTTGCCACGACTGTGGCTAGTCTACCAGCTATGCAGTTGGTGGCATCTACTATGACCTCGTCAACCATTGGCGGATTCCTGCCATGCCAGTAGATCACCTTCTCCTGAAGAACCTGAGACATCTATGCTCGCGCATGTCTGCACAATCTCCTCTTTAAAACTTCTCTCACAAAGATACAAGTGCTGAGAATAGTCGAGGTAGCGACACCTAGGCTAGTAATATCTGCTCCACAGGGAAAGTCAGGAAAAACCATAGCCACACTCGCCATCGAGCTAGCACTCATTAAGAGAGGACTGAGAGTACAGCCATTCAAGATAGGGCCAGACTTCATAGATCCCACATACCACACAGCAATCACGCATAGACCATGCAGAAACTTGGACATGTACCTACACGGTCCCGAGAAGATACTGGAAAGATTTGCGCGATATGCACAGGACGCGGATATTGCCGTAATTGAGGGAGTCTTCGGACTATATGATAGTGTTGACGGAGTATCGGAGTTTGGAAGCACCTCTCAGATAGCGAAGATCCTCAAAGCACCTGTAGTAGTTGTAGTAAATGCTGAGCGAGCAACAACAAGCATAGCTGCAGTACTTAGAGGACTCGCAGAGTTCGACGCCAGGACTAGGATCAGAGGCGTAGTACTGACAAATGTTGCAAGTGAGAGACAGTTCAAGAAAATTGCAAGAGCAGTAGAAGCGTACTGCAGGAACGTCGAGGTTGTTGGGTACATAAAAAGAAGTCGCGAGATCGCAGAAGCGTTCGCGTATCGGCATCTTGGTCTTGTCCCAGTTCCAGAACGTGAGAGAAACTTACTTGCGGTACTTGAAAAATGTGCGAAAATAGACGTTGATAAAGTAGTTGAAATTGCGAGAGAGGCCGAGCCTTTAAGAGTACTAATGATGCAGGAGCCGGAACCTAAGCATAATGTTAGCGTGGGTCTCATCGTTGGTCGAGCATTCACGTTTTACTATCCAGAACTTCTCGAGCGATGTTTAGCGTATGCTAGTAGGGTAGTTCTCGTAGATCCGGAAGTCGATGCTGAGCTTCCACAGGTAGATCTGCTAATCATAGGTGGTGGCTTTCCTGAAGAGCTAGCTGAGGAGCTCGAGAAGAATAGGCCTCTAAGATACTCGATCAAGAAGTTCGCGGAGAAGGGCGGAGTAATATATGCAGAATGTGGAGGCCTAATGTACCTTACAGAGACCATCCTGACACTTCGCAACGAGGAGTACGAGATGTGTGGAATATTTAACGCATACACAGTCATGCTATCTCGCCCCGTAGGTCACGGATATGTGTATGCTGAGGTAATCGCTGACTGTCCTCCTTTCAGGAAGGGAATTCTACTTCGAGGACACGAGTTTCATCATAGTAAAATAATACTGCGCGACAGTGAGGTCAAGCTCTGTCTAAGATTACTGAGAGGCAGAGGTATTGGAGATGGCAGAGATGGTCTACTCAAGTGGAGGACGTATGCACAGTACATGCATGTTCATCCTGATACTTACGATGTAGTGCGTGTATTAATAATGAATGTACTAAGTAATAAATGTCAAGATAAGTGAGACATAGTAGTCAGAAGTTAAAACATTCGAGACACACCTATACTAAATGGACATATTGCGAGAGCTCACACGGTCTATCTCAGAAATTCTCGATAAACATCTCGACGAAATCGAGCTCTCCATCTTGCGCGTCTTCGCATTCTACGGAAGCATATCACTATACAAGGCATCAACCCTCGCAGGATTTGCCGTAAGCACAACCTACAAGAAAGCGAAAAAGCTCATCGAGCTCGGATTCCTGAAAAATGACACAACACACACCTACAGAATAACGCCAAAAGGTCTGCTTCAGTGTATTGCACAAGACTTCGAAAATGCACCCTACATGATACACAGGATAAAACTTCTCTGGAGATTAAATTCAAAGTTCGAAGAATTATGCGCTTACCTGATCCTATTATCAAGAGGAATAAAACTATCAAAACTACACCTATCTCAGATAGACGAACTCGAGAGCTTTAGAGAAACTGCAAAATACGTCTTCACACCAATAATGTACACAATACTTAGCACAAGCTCAAACATGTCGATATCAGACCTAATATCAAAATCATTAAATGTAAATCCTGAAATTGTTAGAATGTGTGAGAAATTGCTAATTCGAGCATTCAATGACTTTTTCGCAATATTCACACTTAGAATGCTCTCAATAATTGCTGGCAGTAAATCACGTGCCGTTATCCTGATCTATGATGGCGATTCAACCATAGACGTGCTTGACCTATGTAATACACCTATAGAGTATCTGAACTATAAAGTTAGGAAGTATCGAGAACAGGACTCAAACATATGCAAAGCATAGTTGTTTTTATTTCTAGATTAAAACTTTGTCACAAAAATTGAGAGTTAAAAGAAAAGAAGGGATTTCGGACGGAGAAATAAATTTGGAAAACTGAGATAGTTCTGTTTGTTATTTGGTTATAGAGAGAAGTTTTTATTATAGGTTAAGGTTAGGTCTGTCTTTCTGCGTTGTTTTAGAATTCGAATAGTGCTGCGCTTATTGCCATCATGTCGTTTGATATTCTTGTTCCAATGTATCTCTTGTTCTCGTCTGTTCTTCTCAGGTACAGTGGCTGCCAGCCGTATGATGTCCATCCTGGTGCCTTGTCAAGTGGCTTAATGTACTCCTCAGGTCTTGGTAGTCCTGTCAGCTCGAAGAACTTGTTCCATCCAATTCTCTCTATGAAGTCTCTTAGTCTCTCGCCCTTCTTCGCGTTTGCTACCCACACATCTACTATTCTCTTGATTGCTGCTACCAGTGTTGGCCATCTTGGTGGCTCTGCTGGTATGAATGGTATCACTACCTTGGCCATGCCTGGGCCAGCACCCGTGTTGCTGCACTTTCCTCCTACTAGGACCATGACTCCGATCTCGTTTGGATCGTATGCGATTGCGTCACAGAAGTCGTGGCATCTTCCACATGCCATACATACCTGTCCTCTGATCTCTGCTCCTACTGGTCTGCCCTTCTCGTCCTTGATCATCTTGATGTCTCCGACTGGGCATGCCTCAAGCAGTGATCTTGGTGGGCACAGTACCTTGATTCTCCAGCCCTCCATCATTGGTATGCTTGCTGGGTAGCCTACGATTCCTATGTCAGATGCGTCGAATCCTCCTCCACATGCGTTTGGACATGCTGATACCTTGATTGTCAGCTTTGCAGGTAGCTCCTTCTGCGTGTACTCGTATAGGACGTCGCCTAGTGCCTTCTCTACTGTTACTGCATCAATTACTGCTGTTGTGCAGGTGATGTACGTTGAGCATATCTTGATGTTCCACAGTCTGTTGCCCCATCCACCTACTAGGTAGCCCTTGTCTCGTAGCTCCTTTGCAAGTGCTCTAGCGTTCTCCTCACTGTCACATAGAATTATTAGGTTGCCCATCTTTGATGCCTGAATCCAGCCAATTCCATACTTGTCTGCTAGGTCTAGGATCTCGTACAGGGTCTTCGTGCTGACTCTGACTGGGAGTATTACCTTAACTAGGTATAATTTCTCACCTGTCTCGGAAGTTACCTCGACAATTCCTGGGTCGATGACCCTTCTCTTCTTCCACTTGCCATAGTTCCTCTGGCAGATTGGTGGAATCCAGGCCTTGGCTGGGTAGAATCTCCATAGCTTCTCAGGCTTGTTCTGTGGGTGCAGTGGGTGCTTTCGAAGTTCCTCTAGTGGAGCTGTCGCAATCCAGTCGAGGAGTGAGGTCATTGTATTATTTTCAAATCTATCGGCTTTAAAGTAGCTATTTCACATTACATGTGAAATAGCTGTTTAAAAACATTGAATTAGAGATCTGAAACAATGTCTTGGAAAGTCCCAACGCGATTTGGCTACTACACTGGTTCGGCACCATCACCAGAGGAGATCTGGCCAGATATTAAGGATCCAAAGAAGGTAGTGGAGAAGGCCAGACAGATTATTGAGGAGATGAAGAAGGGACCCTGGCCATCATTCGTCAAGGAGGCAGAGAAGTCCCAGTACCCACTCCTAGCATGGGCAATTGGTGTCGCACTCGGAAGATCTCCATGGGACACTGGAGCCTCTCCAGTACCTGGAGTATACTCAGGACTTCTAGGTAGAGTATTCCACGCAACAGTTGAGAAAGTCATCAGAGAGGGAGCACCAGAGGAGTACAAGAAGTACGAGGAGTGGGGCATCCTCTTCGCAGGAAAGGTCTACGAGGTCCACGCAAGAATCCTATCACCACCAGCTGGCTTCATGTCAACAACCCTGATGAGAGTAATCTGTGAGATAACGGATAAGCTAGGATGGGGCATCCTGCAGCTAAGAGGAGGAACAGGAGCAATGCCAGTAGTAATGAGCGACCAGTCAAAGGTCGAGAGGCTAGTCATGGCCGTCAGACTATTAACACCAACAGACGTAGGAGGATCAGGAGACGTACTGAGAACATGGACATGCTGTCCAGGACCAGCATCCTGTCCATTTGCATGCTATGACACACTAATGTGGTGGGAGGAGGTAGGCAAGAGATTCCCAGACTGGGCAACATATCCACAGTTCCCATACAAGATCAAGTTCAAGTTCTCAGGATGTCCAATTGACTGTATCAAGGCACTAGTCGGCGCAGACTACATTGTAATAGGCACATGGCTAGGCGCACCACAGATTGACCAGGAGGAGTTCAGAAAGATGGTCAAGACAGGAGAAGTTGATCCAAAGGAGATTGTCGAATCCTGTCCAACAGGAGCACTAACATGGGACGAGCAGTCACTTGAGCTGAAGTGTGACCCAAGAAAGTGCGTCAAGTGTATGAACTGTATCATTAGAGCAAACCCAGCAATACTGCCAGGCAAGAACAAGGGCGTCATGATACTGATTGGAGGAACAATCAAGAGCAGAATGGGTCCAAAGATGGCGGCGGTACTGATACCATTCATCAGAATAACACCAGAGAACGAGAGAAAGGTACTGAACTGGTTCCTAGACCTAGTCGAGAAGAAGATCGTAGCAAAGTGGGCAGACACAGCATTTGTCAGAGAGAGAGTTGGAGACCTGTCAATCAGAATGACATGGGAGAAGTTCGTGAAGGAGGTAGTCGAGCACCCAGCACCAGACCTAGTAATCAGGAAGGAGCCGCCTCCAGAGCCATACTACAAGGATGCTATACCATTCGCAATGATTCCAAGAGACCAGAAGTGGAAGTACGTCGAAGCACTCAAGAAGGCACTAGGAGTCTCATAAAACCCAAGAAACAAACCAGCATAGCGATCATACTCAAACTTTCATACCTTTCTAAACAACCTTCTCATAATTTTTCATTCCTTTTCGTCAACTACTTCACTTCTGAACAAATAGATAGACCTATCAATCGTACATTATCCACATGTTCTAGCATACTTAGCTAATTATCGAAACTTTCAACTACAGTTATCGAACTACTACTGAGTAAGGGAGTCTAAGAAGTAGAGAATGATTGAAGAGTTTTTACACTTTCTGAAGCGTCGACAAAGTTTTGACAAGTGATAAAACTTAAATTGTTTAACTAATCTACATAATCTCGAGAACCATGTCCGCACAGTTACCACCCCCACCATCTCCAGAGTTCGAATACGAGGTAATTCAGGACCCAAGCCTCCCACCTGGATGGGTTAAGATACGACTAAAGAAGACAGGAAAGGAGCTCATATTTGACGAGGACAGGTTCTT
This sequence comes from Thermoproteales archaeon, assembly GCA_027068725.1. Classification (GTDB taxonomy): domain Archaea; phylum Thermoproteota; class Thermoprotei; order Thermoproteales; family Thermocladiaceae; genus JAADER01. Next base: position 6,113 of record JAMOMD010000380.1, read on the forward strand.
ACAGAACCCAGAGGCGTGGGA
>JAMOMD010000381.1 GCA_027068725.1 Thermoproteales archaeon
GTCCATCAGATTTGATGCTGTAGTAATAGGTGCTGGTCCTGCGGGATTAGCAGCTGCGTATGAGCTTGCTCGTCTTGGACTAAAGGTTGCTGTTCTTGAGCGTGGAAAGAGACCAGGCTCGAAGAACACCTACGGTGGTAGAGTATACCTATCAAGCATAAGAAAGAGCGCACCTGACATAGCTAAAGAACTACAGCAAGGAAGACTCATCAGGAAAGAGATACTGGAACTAGCATCAGAGAAGGGTGTGCTCACTATTAGCCTAGAGCTGCCTCAAGGCGAGGATAACGGAGTTGTAATATCCTTGACAAAGCTTACCGAGACCTTAGCACAGAAGGTTGAGTCACAGGGAGGCTACGTGATATGTTCCGCGAAGGTTGACTCTCTGATAATTCAGGAAGGCCGAGTCCTAGGAGTCAAATGTGGTAATGATGCAGTATACGCAAATGTTGTAATTGATGCAGAAGGAGTAAATAGACTTGTATTAGAAAGAGCAAAACTTGTACAAAAACCTTCTCCGCAAGATGTTGCGCTAGGTGTAAAAGAGGTTTATAGGGTTGATCCGCAGCTAATTACTAAGTTGATAGATGTTGAATCTGATACAGAGGGCGTTGCCGTCATGGCATTTGGAAGTTTTCTAAACTATTTAATGGGTGGAGCTTTTCTATATACAGACAGGAACTACGTGCATGTTGGTATAGTTCTATACCTGAGAGAATATGCTAAAGTTAAAGATCATGTTATTAAGTTCCTAGAACAGTCTAAACAGCTTCCAATAATAAGAACGTTAGTGAAAAACGGAGAACTTGTAGAATACTGTGCCCATCTAGTACCTGTGAGGCCACTCACTATAGACCTTGAGAAGTTGCCAAATGGTCTGTTACCTGTTGGTGATGCAGGAGGCTTCATAGTTCATCTAGGTCCCATAATTAGAGGAGTGGACTATGCCATAGTTTCAGGAGTCTGTGCTGCACGCGCAGTAGCAGACTTGTTGAGTAAGGAGAAGACGATATCTCAGGTAAAGCTTGTACAGATGTTCAACAAGTACCTTGAGAAAAGTGAATTACTGCATAGTTTAGAGTTATTTAGAAAATTATACCAGAGCTATGAGATACCTGAGATCTATGCAAGGTACATAAGGTTTGCTGTCTCGTCCCTGAAGAATTATCTGCATGTCAGAGATGGAGTAAGAAGTCTCTACTCTTCAGTAATGGATGCTGCGAGAGAGCACGGTCTCTCAACTTGGAGACTATTTATGGACTTCTTAAGAACGTTCAGAAGAATGTAACATGAAACTTTAAATTACACGTATTTCATCTTGCGAGAAACCTGATGAGTATCGACGAAAAATTACGTGTAAATGCATACCTTGTTCACCCTAGACCACATATTCAGGTTGATTTTAACAAATGCAGAAAATGCCCAGAAAAGCCCTGCACGAAGCTCTGTCCTGCAGGATGTTTCAGAATGCTCCCAGATGGATCAATATCGTTCTCTCATGACGCTTGTCTAGAGTGTGGAACATGTAGAATCGTGTGTAGACTTGGTGCAGTAACGTGGGACTATCCTGAAGCAGGATTCGGCATCTGGTACAGATTCGGATAAGTTAGGTCATGCACATATAGCCACGTGCACTGCAGTCTTTACAAATGGAGCAGACTCACATAAAGAGCATCCTGTTCACTCCATGGAGACTACCTTACATACGCGCTGGTCTAAGACATGGAATAAGCTGTTTCATCTGCCAGTACCTGAGAGAAGGACCAGAGAAAGACGACGAGAACCTCGTAGTATATAGAACTGAGAGAAGCGTAGTCATAATGAACAGATACCCCTACAGTAGAGGACACGTACTTATTGCACCTAAGAAACACGTACCAAGCATAGTAGACTTAGACGAGGCTGACCTAGAGGACTATGCTAAGACCATAAAGGCAACACTAATCGCAGTAAAGAGGCTACTAAAGCCAGACTACGTCAATGTTGGCATAAACATTGGCAGAGTTGCAGGTGCAGGACTTGAAGAACACCTTCACGTACATGTAATACCAAGATGGTATGAGGCAGATAACTACGTGCCAGACAAATTTGACGAAGAGAAAATTTTTGAAGATATGCTTAACATATGTAGAAGTTTAAGAAAAGAAATAGATTCCATAATAAAAACAATATCGTAATAATGGCTAAGATAGTCTACGCAACAAGACTAATACCTCTAGTAGTGCAGTACGGACAGGTACAACTTCAGAAGCTCGACATAATGGAATTTCTACGTCAAGTTAATTTAAGCATAGAGAAACTATCTGAGGAACTACTATCGAAGGTTGGTAATAGAAAAATATTATCACTAAACATGTCCTTCACACAGGTAAATGTAGGAAATGTCATAGGACTACTAATAGTCATGTACGCTCTTGTTGAAGACAGTTAAGACATATTCTCTCTAATCCCTTTCTCACACTATGTTTCCTACAGACAGGTTTTCCACATACTGCACATACAGCAACACTAGGCTCTCTCCTGCATATGCTACACAATGTTAAATCACAGATTGTGCAAATACCTTCCTTCTCTAAATAATGTTCCTCACATACAGCTCTCCTGCAGATTTTACAAATCTTTGAAGCTTTCTTAGTTTCGCAAATTTCACAAACTTCCTCTACTGTTCCGTCTATGTTATTATTCGATAAGTGCAAGATATTTCAGTATGTCTGTTCTTGTTACTATGCCGACAGGTTTTCCTGAACTATCAACCACTATTAGTCGACCAATCTTATGCTTCAACATTAGTCTAATAGCATCATATATATCACTGTCTATGTGTATGACAGGTATTTCCTTTCTCATGTAGTCTCCAACCTTAGAGTTCAAGTCACCCTTAGATACAGCAACAGCTAGGTCGCTTGTCGTTATTAGTCCAATTATTCTGCCGTCATCATCAACGACAGGAAGTGCACGTATCCTGTGTTCTGCAAAGAGAGCAGCAGCTTCGCGAAGTGTTGCGTCTTTATGTATTGTTATTAAGTTCTTCGTCATTACGTCAGATATCTTGACACGTGGGATTACTACTATTCTATCAATTTGAACAACAATCTCGTTCGATGTTAAGCTCTTGTCTACTACTGTTCCTTCGATCATTATTCTTGTACTAAGAGAGGGGCCAATGCGAACCTTGTCTCCTATTCTTATACTCTTCAAATCTCCTATTACTCTAACTATTGCCTTGTTACCAAATGGATTCAGTAAATCTAGAACTTCTATACTAGCAGCATACAGGTTCGTAGGCATCATTCCTATGTAAATTGGTACTATCTCATGTGCTATTGGTGATACGCTTGGTGACTTAATGTACTCAAATGCTTTCTGAGTTGGAATATATCCTCCATATGGGCCTGTCTTAGAGTCTATGAAACCCATTATTTTGAGTGCTATCATTATGTTTCGTATTGTTCCCTCGTTAACGTTCAGTTTCTCAGCAATCTCTCTCGACTTTATTGGTCTTCTATACATGTTGTATAATTCTACTAAGGCGCTGAGAATCGTGGCGTAAGTGCTTGGAAGTCTCTCCATCACTGCAGAAATTATGCTTATATTTTTAATTTTTTCACTACAGAACCTATATAGTCTTACGCGAGGCCTATATAGTCTAGATACCAGACAGAGCCTATCCTGTAGCTGCTTCGAAACCTGAACGGTCTACCAAGTCTGTACACCTCTACATAAACTTCATCTGCTGAGTACACATCTGTACACTTGAGATTAGTCTCAAAGACCATGTACTTGCCAGACAGGAACTCCATCCTGATCAGCGATTTTTCACTATCCTCGATACAGACTAGCTTCGCTGGCTCTTCAGGAACTTCTGCAGTAGTAAGGTAGACGTATATTACGAGTAGTTTTTTCTGCCTATGCTCTATTAAGAAAGCTCTACAGGACATCTATCAGAGGCCGGACAGTACAAGTTCGGCAAGTTTCCTAAGTACCTCATTAGCATCCTGCTTTATGAAGTAGTCAGCGTAGTTTCTAATTGGTGCATTCTCATCAATGTTGACTGCAATGATGACCTCGCTACTCTTGACTCCACTCATGTGCTGTGGTGCTCCTGATATTCCAAACGCCACATAGACTCTAGGTCTCGCAATCTTTCCTGAATCTCCTAGAAGGAACTTGTATGGTAGAAGACCACGGTCTGTAACTCTCTTAGTGGCTCCAAGTCCAATCTTGAGTTTCTTAGCTACTGAGCGTGCTAGCTCGATAACGTCAGGTCTCACACCTGCTCCAACGCCAATTATGATGTCTGCCTTCTCAGGGAGGATATCAGCATCAGGATCTTCTATTCTCGTGCTCTTGACGTATCTCATACCTACAGCGCGTGCAATAAACTCCTCATTAACTACCTCGCAAGACTCTACTCTCTTCTGCACTGTTGCTCTCGCAGGGCATCTCATGGTGAAGATCTTGGGTTTCTTGCCTGGAATTGTTATATGTGCAAGTATGTTCTCTCCAAAACTTGGCTTCACGGAGACTATCTCTCCCTTATCGTCCACGTATATCTCGGATATATCTGCAACAATGCCTGTCTCGAGTCTAGCAGCTACAAATGGAGCAATCTCACGACAACGGTAAGTTGCTGGAAATAGCAGCACTTCTGGATTGTACTTTCTACATATCTCAACGATAGCTTCAGCGAACAGTGGCGGTACATAGGTTCCTTCTGCAGCTCCTCTTATTCTGACATGTATTACTCTTCTGAAGATTTTTGCTTCCTGTATACGTAATGTCACGGTTGCAGAATTTACAACAAGTCCCCAGACCTCGTACCCAAGTTTTTCAGCTATCTTCTCAGCAACATTGGCAAGCCAGCAAGTTTCCCCTAGCTTGACTTCTCTAGTGTCAGGAATGTAGTCAACGTACACTAGAATCGTCATGGCTTACCAGTCTGCGCGTACTTTCTTATTAAGTCAAGTATCCATCTGGCAGCCTCGTCAGGTGTTTTGAAATCGAGGAACTGAGTACTCTTACTCGCTATCTTGAAGTTCTCTATCTTTGATACGCGAGTCGGAGAACCAGCTAATCCAATTTTTGAAGGATCTAGCTGTAGTTCCTTATTACTCACAATTTTGACTTTTCCTTCAAGTCTTGCAGAGATTTTCCTTAGAACACTTATTGGTAGGTATGTCTGTCTTCTGTAGACAGATATTACGACAGGAAGATCTACTTCAAATTCTTCAGCTCTGCCTTCATCCTCTACAAATCTTTCCAGTTTTATTACCTTATCAACAACATTACAATGCTTCACATTTGTCACATAGTAAATGTATGGAACATTCAGAAAGGCCGCAACTTGAGCTGGCACGTGACTTGTTACACTATCTGCAGCTTCCTGTCCTGTTATTACAATGTCGAACTCCTTCACCACCTTCCTGATGGTCTCTGCGAGCACGTAGGATGTTGCAAGTGTGTCAGAGCCGGCAAATGCTCTATCTGATACAAGTATGGCATCATCAACACCCATGCCTATGATGTCCTCGAGAACCTCCTTAGCAAATGGCGGAGCCATAGATATTGCAGTTATGTGACCACCGTAGCTTCTGCGTAGTTCTAGAGCTAGCTCTATTGCAGCGTAGTCCCAGGGATTCAGCGTTGTTGGTACGCCTTCGCGTACTAGACTTCCTGTCTTCTCGTCAACCTTCACTGTCGATACTATGGGCACGACCGTCTTAACGAGCAGTACTATCTTGAGCACTGTAGTTCACGCATGAGTAGCTACTTAACAATTCTCACAAAGACCATTCCTGAAATATCGATCTCCTCTATAACACCATCGTTAAGCAGCATATTGTACACAGCCTCATACTTGTCAGGAACCTTCTCCTTAAGATAATCAACAATCATTGGCTTAGGCACAGGTTCATTATCGAACTTTCTACGAAGCTCATCAACTATCTCCTGCATTGTGATCTTGCCATTTGTCCCATTTCCATTCTCTTCAACTCTTCTGCAGACTATGTAGTCGTCCTGAATTACGTCAAAGTACACGCGAACTTTCCTAGACAGGAACAGTACTCTGGCAACCTTGTCAATGTCAGCTCTCACTCCGAGACTCCTAAGTAGCTCACTAAGTGATACACA
>JAMOMD010000382.1 GCA_027068725.1 Thermoproteales archaeon
CTTCTCGCCGTCGCCCATCTTCTTTGCCTCCATTGCCATCCTCGGTAGGTTGAGGCTAACATAGCCGATGCTGCCTGTGGAGGGTGGGAGTACCCACACTCCCTTGCTCATGTGTAGGAACTGCATCACCTTCCTAGTGTCTGCGGTTAATCTACAGCAGAAGCTGAAGATGCCCGTCCTATCAGTATGTAGACTATTCAGGAAATAGAAGCTGCCACGCTCAGCCACAGTCCTCCAGAACAGCTGATCAAGCTCCGGATCCTCCTCAAGAATCTTCAAGAATTCTCTAGTAACAATTACCGTTGTTATTGGGAATGTGAAAGGCTTACCGTTAGCATCTCCCTCTAGGAAGACTTCGCACAGTGCCTTCAATATCATCTTAGCCTCCTCAATATAATCTCCAAGCCTACCTACTATTCTACCGCCGACAATTGCTGGTGCATTCCAGTACTCTCTAACGCCAAGACATACTGTTATATTACTAAACGGTGTCTGGTAACCTACTCTCGTTGTGTAGTTTAGGTTGTAGACAAACCTCTGAATGCACTGTCTAACTTTTTCATATTCTAGCCTGTCATGTCTGATAAATGGTGCAAGATACAGATCGATGGCGTTTAGTCCCAAGGCGCCTGTTCTTTCTTGTGCGAACATCATTATTAAGTTGGTAAGCTGGTCTACTGCACTGTCTAGGTGTTTTGGCGGTCTTGAAACGATGTTTGGTGTTATTAGTCCTTTTTGTAGAACTCTAGCTGTGTCTAAGCCACAGCAGTTATGTACTAGGAGACCATTTACATAGAGTAACTTACCATCGACCTCTAGGTCATATACATAGTCTGTCTCTAATTCGATAACATTGTTACTCTGCACTCTTGGCACATTATCGGTACTTCCTTTCTTCAAGGGTACAAACTTTCCAGATTCTACTGCTTTTCTTAGCTTTGTGCTATATTTGACAAGTTTTTCAACATCCTTGCTAGTTAGTTTAAGCTCTAGCGCCCATAAATCGTGTCTCTGGACATCATTATACTTTCCAACATAGTAAACATCTGTTCTTATTCCCAGAGACTCTGCTAGTGCCTGCAACTGCAGTATCATACCAAGCGATGTTAGTCGAATGCAGATAATTGAACCTCCCCTCTTTTCTACATTTGTTGC
>JAMOMD010000383.1 GCA_027068725.1 Thermoproteales archaeon
TAGAGAAGATCTTAGAGCACTCTATAGTGATTTAATGAGAACTTTACATGACGAAGCTTTCTATGAGGGTGTATATCAGCCTGACGAGGTTAGGTATGCTATTAGGAAAATTAGAGAAATAATTGATAAGCTTGAAGCTGAGGTATCGAAGCTACGAGAAGGCGAGAAGTTATGAATGTTAATGCTGTTTGTATTTCTGTTTACATTATTTTCCTGATGTGCTAGTGCTAATTTTTATCGATAGTAAGATCGATATTAGTAGTATTGTGATGGCTGCGAGTGCTGCTAGTGATAGTGTTAGTGTATGTGCTTGTCTAATGATGTTGTATAGTGCACCAACTATTAGGCTGCTTAGCACTGTGCCTATGTTACCTGCGGCACTTACGTATCCTACTCCTCTGGCTCCTCTCTGTGCTATTGCTAGTCTTCTTGATAGAGGTACTAGACATCTTGCGCCTATTATCAGCAGGGCTAGGCCTAGGCAGCATGTTCCTATGCTTAGACCAAATAGGAGAATGCCAAGACTCATGAGTAGTCCCACGGTCAGGATCGCTATCCTGTCCGACAGTTTGTCAGCAAGGAAGTTTATTGGTAAACTAACTGCTACACCAATACCTGACATCAGTGCTAGTAACTGTGCTGCAAGACTTCTAGTGAGGCTAAGCCACTCCTTTAACAGTATGTAAATTATGTCACTCATCGTGAATGCAGACACAAGTCTCGTAAAGAACACAAACAGGACAAGCAATAGCAAGGGAGCACTTGTCTCTCTACGCCTTCTCTGACGTGGCTTCTCCTCTCCTTCCTTTGGAAACTTGACCAGTGCTACTAGTCCAGCAGTTACACACATCAGGAAAGAGGCAAGCAGAAGAGGAACTTCCCTAGGAGCATAGGCAAGTAGAGAATACACGTAGTCAGCAGTTGGAAAAGCAAGAGCACCAACAGCAAAATACAGAGCATACACGGTACCCCTAAGTCCTGAAGGTGCAATATATCCAACAATTACCTGAACAGTAGTCCAAGCAAACCCAAGAACAAGACCATGAACAGCACGTAACAACATCAGCAGAACAACATTACCTACAATACCGTACAGGGGAATAAGAACAGCAGCAACACAGAAACACACCACAGTTAAAACAAGAGC
>JAMOMD010000384.1 GCA_027068725.1 Thermoproteales archaeon
TTCTCATGTAGGTAAAGTGCTTCAAGAATTGACAACTGTAGGGGGGCAGAGACGTTATCTACCTCATCAGGCTTAACCTTGTCTACTCCTACAAACTTGCCATAGAACCCGTGCTTGTACAGCCATCGTGCATCCTCAATATTTGGAACAACTATTGCACGACCAAGAAGTACTGCACGGATCTTCCTGAACTCACTCATGGTCCTCTGTGAGCTCTCACAGTAGCCATCGTGTTATCTGCAACACCGAGTCGTTTCATCTCTTCCTCATTACACCATACCTCATTCTTCGGAACATTTGGGTCAAGCACAACTGTAAACACGTACCTTCGCTCTCTCGATCCACCACCGACGACAACTATCTCTACCTTGTCCTTTATCTCGAGCTCAGCTGCAAGATCAGGATTAATCTTTGCCTTACCCTCATCAACATCCTTCCTTCTCCTTACCCTGATTCTCCTCTCTTTCCTCTCCTTCTTCTCCTCCTTCTTAAATAGGTCAGGCTTCAGGAATGCTGGAATTATGAGCTTAGGCTTAGGCTCAGTCTCGACAGTAGTCTGCTGCTGTTGCTGCTGTGTCTCACCGCCCTGCTGTGTCTGAGTCTGTGTCTCAGTTGGCTTCTCTGGCGCAGACATGACCGTACCATGTCTCGATCTAGTACTTTTAAATCGTTGTTCTACCAGTATCAGGAACCCCTAACAATGATCTCGTAACCTCTCTCACGACCAATATCTACGAGACTCCTCTTCTCCTCAATTACCTGACGTACAATACTGTAAACTTCGCGCATTGGTGCTCTTATCTGAATCTTAGTGTCTCTATCGCGAAGTGTCACAGTCTCATCCTGAGGCGTTCTCTCGTCTATCGTTACTGCTACAGGAACACCAAGCTCATCATAGCGTGAGTATCTTGTTCCAATACTACCATCATCGTCATACACAACTCTCAGACCACGTCTAGCAAGATCTCTGTACAGTTCACGGCCAATATCAGTGTAGGGACTCTTCTTCACTATTGGAAGCACTGCAACCTTTATGGGAGCAATATCAGGAGGTAACCTAAGCAGAATCTTGCCTTCACCAACAAGCGTGAACGCGTACTCCAGAGTCACATACACTATCCTATCAATGCCAAACGATGGCTCAACAACATGTGGTATAAACTTCTCAGAAGTAATCTTTCTCTTTTCAACCTTCACAAACACCATCTCCTTAGTTATCTCATAGTCCCCTATCCTGATGCTTCCCCTATCGAGAAGCTGCTTAACCTTCTCAGAATCCTTAGCAATGTCAGCGATCAGTTTCATTACTTGACCAGCCTGCTGACCATAGACTTCTCTGACCTTCTGCGGATTTGGATAAAGCCTAATCTCTTCAACTTCCTTCGGAGTCTCAAGCTTTCTCTCTGCATAAAGTTCTCTCCCACTATACTTTGCATGTCTCGATAAGTCATAGTCTGTCCTGTATGCAAGACCACTAACCTCTATCCAGCCAAACCTCTCACTCCATACCATCTGATCAAATGCACAGGCAGCATAGTGTGCACGTTCTTCAGGAAGTTTTGCTAAAAAGAACTGCTTATCCACTGGCACGCCTAGCTCATTCATGTAGATTACTGCAAGACCCATGAAGAAGGCCATCCACTCGTTAGGCACGAGTCTTCTCTCCACAATCTCGATTGGAGTCAGCTCGAGGACTTCTGGCTCCTTTCCCTGCTGCACAGCCTCGGCAACCTTGTCCTCTGGAGCTATCCTGACCTTGACCTTCTCTACATCTCTCAAGTATGGGCACTTCGGATTCTCAGGATCGAAAAAGAGCTCAATCTCCATCTGACTGAACTCTCTCAACCTGATCAGTCCCTGCCTTGGAGAAATCTCGTTTCTTCCAACCTTGCCTATCTGAGCTATTCCAAGAGGCAGCTTCCTACCAGCAAGCTCGAACACTCTTGGAAATGACACAAACATGCCCTGCGCAGTCTCTGGCCTAATGTAGCCCACGTTCGTGCTGTATGGACCAATTATGGTTCGGAACAGGAGATTAAACCTACCAACTGGCCCAAGCTCGCCTCCACATGCTGGACACTTGATCCCATGCTCCTGAATGAGCTTCTCAAGTGCCTTCTCGTCAAGACCCTCAGTTCTCACCTTGATGCCCTTCTTCTCTAGCTGCTCCTCGACCAGGTGGTCTGCACGGAACTTTCTTCCACACTTAGTACACTCTACTATAAAATCTGTAAAGTGCTCAATATGACCACTTGCTTGAAACACTATCTCAGGCATTATTATTGGAGTCTCAATTTCGTATATGAAATCCTGGTAAGGATATATGAATATTCTACGCCATTTCTCAATTATGTTATGCTTAAGCTCAACTCCCAGAGGTCCATAGTCGTAGAAGCCTCCAGCCTCTACCTTGCTCCTATATATCTCGAAGCTAGGCCACACGAAGCCACGCGTTATCAGGAACTCGCTCAGTAGCTCAGTCTTCTTAGTCATTGTTTCACATCTTGCAAAATTAGAACTATTTTAAGTTCCCTCACACATGAGACTCAAAGAAGAAGAGCTTAGATTCTACATTCCTGAACCTACAGCAACATTCTTTCAAGCGCCATCAGGAATAGAGGAACAACCCGGCGTTATTCACATAGTTGGCGTACCACTAGACGACACGGTCAGTAACAGACCAGGAACACGATTTGCTCCACAGACTCTACGACAGATATCGCCATACATTGAGTACACGTCAACAAGAGGCAACATAGTTCCTGTAAATAAAGTTGTGAGAGATGTCGGAGATATAGTACTGTACCAGGGAGATATAGAGAAAAATATTGAACGTATATCAAAAGCAGTATCAATACTCGTAAAGCAGAACAATTTGAAAATACTATTCATAGGTGGAGAACATACAATAACCTATGCAATACTAAGAGCATTAAAGAAGAGAACACTACTAATATACTTCGATGCACACCTAGACATGCGTGATGAGTGGCCACTTGGACAAAAATTATCACATGCAACACATGTTAGAAGACTTGTAGAGCACGAGAAAGATAATGTATTTGTAATAAACATAGGCGCTAGAGCATACGATACTGAGGAAATAGAGTACGCAAGAACTCAGAAGAACATCATAATCTTAACGCATAGTATTTTAAAAGAAATTCCTCCTGGGTCAGTATTAAAAATTGTTAGATCGGCTGTCCGAGAATTCGATCCTGAAATCGTTTATCTCAGCATTGATGTTGATGTCCTAGATCCGTCGCTTGTAGCAACATCAAATCCTGAAGGTGGTGGATTCTCGTATAATGACTTATTTACTCTCCTATCAGGTGTTGTAAATATTGTGCAAGATAAGTTGAGTATGGTCGATGTTGTTGAGTATAATCCTCTTGTAGATCCTTGCTATGCAACTGCCTATAATGTATTGAGAATTATTGTTGATATTATTGATTTACTTTGCTTTAATTCTCTTAGCTGATGGTGTGCGTGTTTTCATTATTATTCTATAGCCACAGTATGGACATTTCACACCTGATATGTACTCCATATCTTCTTTTGAGAATGTTTTACCACATCGTAAACATACGTAGAGCTTGCGTCCACTTGACATTGTTGTACCTTGCCTGTCAGCTTGTTAAAATGCTTTCTATCATTGCTAGTTTTCTCAATCTCTCTTCTGCTCTTATTTTATCTAGGTACTCTGCTACTTCCTGAGGCACTAGCTGTCTCCACGTAGGATCTCCACGTGCCATTAGTAGTCTTATCCTTGTTCCTGAGTACTTCTCGCGGTCGAAGAAAGGTATTGGACTATACTTGATACCTGCGTATTCGACGCATAGTTGTGATAGTGGGTCGTTTGTGTACACTATGTCAAACTTTGGGCACCAGTGTTCAAGATAGTGAGGCCACAGTGTGTGCATGCTATCGGTATCAGGTACAGAGCATATGTACACTCTATCTAGTAGACCCTCCTTCCTGAGTGCACGTGTTATCATTTCTATTCTCTCGCCAATAGTGAAGGGGTTTCGAAACGTAAGTGCAACATTTGCTGAGCCTATTGCTACTATTGCTTCGTCGACCTGTTCGAGAATCCACTTAAGTGCATTAAGATGGCCTAGGTGAAATGGCTGAAATCTTCCTATGAATAGTCCTCTCATCTTCAGCTCTCTCGACAATGAGTAACATGATTAAAGCAATACTAGATTATCATAGAACATGAGTAGAGTAAGGAAACTTAGTGTAATGATAGACTACTCGAAATGTACAGGATGTACACTATGTGTATATGCTTGTCAGAAGGGTATAATTAGGATAGTGAAGAAAGGTATCAGGGGATTAGTAGAGATTGTTAACAAAGACCTGTGTAGTTTATGTATGAGCTGTGTTTTGACTTGTCCCTCAGGTGCTGTTAGAGTTGTTAGACAATTTGTATCCTAACTATTGGTGATCCTATCTTAAATGGCTGGAACAGTATTCCACCACCTATGAAGAACTTTGTGAACATCTCGTAGAAGTGCAATCTCAGGCTCTGGATGAATGCTACTAGTCCCTCGAATATTACTACACATATGTTTCCTAGCAGTGCTGCAACAAAGACTGCTATCATCTCGATGTTGAAGCTGTGCAGTATTCCACCTAGTAGTCCTGATACTGCACCTAGTAGACAGAAGGCGAAGAATGCTGCTGCGAACTTCTTGCCAAATACTCTGAATACCAGTGCTCCTATGAATCCTCCTGCGCCTAGTGCTATTAGGAATGCTACTCCTGTCATTGCGCTCTTCATTGCTAGTACACCTATTGCGAACGAGCCCCATACTACTAGTGCTGTCAGGATTGCGTGTACTATTGCAATGATGCCAAGTCTCATGAATGATATGACGTTAGCGAATGCCCATGCGATGTATACTTCTGCTGTCTCTACAGCATACACGCTCAGTGGCTCATGTAGGTGAGCGTGTCTTACCTTGTCGATGAATAGTGTGGCTAGCAGATACACGAACACTATCAGGACGACTGCTAGCCATGCGTAGATGTATGGTCTTGGTGAGAACAGTCCTGTTGATAGTGGTCCTGTCACTAGCTGTACGAAGCCTATGTATGCCTGGTCTAGCACTGTGAACAGGTGTATCTCATGAGCGTGCATTAGCTCGAGTATCTTCAGTGCTAGTGGTCTCAGTGGTACTAGTCCTAGGGTGCTCAGTAGGAATGCCCATGCAATTACCTCTATTCCAAATGGTATGTAGTACCTGGTCGCATCGTACGTGTATCCTAGCCTTATGTAGTTAGCTGCCTTCAGGAACACTGATGCTGCTAGTATGAATATTCCAACTATGATAGACCATCCTAGCGTCAGGTAGATCGTGTGCTGCACCATCGTGAATGCTCCAGCCTTCATGATCTCTGTAGCTAGCTCACTCAGTGACATTGCGTGGGCCTCCTCAGTTATTGGATGTACTAGATGATACAGCGACGGTATTCCAACCATGTTAAGTGGCACGCCAAAGATGTCACCACCCTCAATGAATGCGAAGATGATGCTCCAGATGCCGCACTGCATGAAGATGATGCCCCAGTCAGTGAACTTGCCGTCAAATATTGCTCTCAGTACTCTGTTCTCTCCCTTGTACCTCCACGCTGCTAGCAGTAGACCAAGCAGGAAGATCAGGATGCCGTGTCCAACATCAGGGAACATCCAGCCGTAGAACACTGGGAAGAACCACCATGCGATAGGTACTGGCGATATCTCGCCATACTTTGGTATGCCGTACCAGTACACTATCTTCTTCAGGACGTCTATTATCCTCGGGTACTGCTCTAGTGTTGGTGCTCTCTCCTTTGGTACCTCTGGCACGTACGCGTACTTGCTGTACTTTCTAACCTCCGCATGTACTGCAAGCTTTGTCAGAATGTCAGCAAGTGCACGCTCGAAGTCCTTCACATCCTTCAGTCTCAGCTGAGCAATTATTGTCACAGTATCAGGACCTGCCTTG
>JAMOMD010000385.1 GCA_027068725.1 Thermoproteales archaeon
TGGTCGATGTCTTTATGCTTATGTTGAAAAGAACTGGGGCATGAATGGTTTTCACGAGATCTGTCAAGTAACGATAGCGTGCATAGACCTAATACTGAGAATAAGTGATAGGGTAAGGGAACTTATTGATAAGAAAATTGTTAGGAGAGAGGATATTTTTCAGGATGGTGTAGAGGACAGTACCGAGATTATTCCCTAGTTTTGACTTACGCTGTCAGTAGATACTGCTCGTACTCCCAGTCTGTTATTGTTGTTTAGTCTCCTCCCATGGCTTGCCAACTGCTGCACAGTAGCTCTCCCACTCCTTCTTCTTCAACTCAACATACTTCTTCACAAGCTCTGACGGCAGCATCTGTGCAATCTCACTCTTCTCGAAAAGCTCGATTGCCTCACCTAGGTGCTTTGGTGTCTCAGGTACGTTAGGCAGCTCGTACGCTATGTCCTCTGTTGGTGCTCCTGGATCGATCTTGTTCTCTATGCCCTTGATCATTGCCAGTGCCATGACTGCAAATGCTAGGTATGGGTTGAATGATGGGTCTGGCTCTCTGTACTCGATTCTGTTAATCTTCCTCTTGTAGTATGGTACTCTCACTAGCGCGCTCCTGTTAGCGTAACCCCATACTATTCTTGTAGGTGCCTCATGTCCTGGTACGAGTCTCTTGTACGAGTTGACTGTTGGTGCAACAATAGCACTTATCTCACGTGCATACTTCAGGATGCCGCCGATTGCGTACGCACATACCTCAGTTATCTTCTCGGTTGTCTTGAACAAGTTCTCGCCCGTCTTAGCATCATGTACACTTAGGTGAGTGTGTGCTCCACTTCCGTTGATTCCCCAGAATGGCTTTGGCATGAATGTCGCAACTAGACCATGCTCCTTTGCAATGTCCTTTGTCATGGTCTTGAACATGAGTACCTTGTCTCCTGTCTTGACTGGATCATCTGCAGGTATGTTAATCTCGTACTGGCTTGGAGCTACCTCGTGGTGCGTCTTCGAAGAGCCAAAGCCAGCAAGCTCGAAGTGTGTCTGAATTTCTAGTATTGGCTTCATTAGCATGTGCACGTTATAGCCCTCGAAGTACACTCCTGGATCTGCTAGCTGTGGCTTACCGTCAACTACCTTGACTAGGAAGAACTCGACCTCTACTCCTGCCTTGACGTCGTAGCCCTTCTTCCTGATCTCGTTAAGTACTCCCATCAGGACGTTTCTTGGATCAAGTGGATGTGGATATCCTGAATCGTCGACTACTGACATGAATACTGATGCTATTCTACCACCGTTCCACGTCTCGATGAAGACGCTTCTGCAGTCTGGATATGCTACGAAGTCGCTCTTGTTGACTGTTGCATATGCTGGTATTGATGATCCGTCAAAGGCCATTCCTCCCTCGAAGATGTCCTTAGCGGCGTCTATGGTGACAATCTCGCACTTTGGTCTACCGTGTATGTCGACGACAATGAACTTCACGTACTTTACTCCTGAGCCCTTGAGTACTCGCCATACGTCAAGTGGGTCAATCTTTGTCAGGCCCTCAAGTATCTCCTTGCTAAGCATCGTTCACCAAGCCTGTGCTCTACGCTTAAAGAACTAATAGACAAAGTGACCAGAGTTACTAGTTTAAAACTAGCAGAATGTCGATGAAGACAGTGCGATTTTCGACAGTTCTAGCTCAGTATTACCATTGTCTAATGATCTACATTGCACGTGCCAGATATTTCAACTAGTTGCAGATCTACTTGATGATACTTACACGTGGTGAGATCGAGAAGCTGATCGAGGAAGGCAAGCTTGTCATAGATCCACTCTTTGAAGATACTATAAGAGAGAATGGTCTTGACCTCAGGATTGGTCCAGAATACGCAATCTACGCATACGAGAACACGCCAATAGACCCGTGCTCTATTGAGGATGCTTCAGAGTACTTCAGAATAGTGAAGGCCGATGGAAAAATCGTTATACCACCGAGAAACTTTGTTCTACTAACAACTATAGAGTACGTGAAACTGCCACCAAACATCATTGGTCTGTGCAACCTGAGAAGCACACTTGCACGATTTGGACTATCAGTTCCTCCAACAGTCGTTGATGCAGGATTTGAAGGAACCTTAACTATAGAAGTCGTGAACAATAGTCCAAACCCAATAATCCTGAAGACTGGCATGAGATTCCTACATCTAGTCCTACTAAAGTGCGAAGGCGAGGCCAAGTACACAGGAAAGTACCTAGGTCAGCGAGGTGTCAGACCACCAAAAGGCTTGAAGAGTGAGTGTATGCTAGCAGATGAGATTATTAGAAAACTCAGATCCTAAAATATCGAGAACATAGCTAGTACCTACACAATCCACAGCACGCTAATATTTAGAACATTTGCTAACCCCTCAACTCCTACTCTTTCAAAACTTTTCATAAGATGCCTATGTTCAGAAAACTTAGGTATACTAAACGTATGCTCAGACTCTACTATTGGGTGAACAATTTTCTCTTTAGGCAGTACTAGACCACACTTCTCACATTTCATTAAGTCTCTACCACTTGACACAAGTCTTCTACCACATCTAGGACAGCGAGGATTCTCTAGCCTCACCTGTCGATCAGCAACTTTTCTAATACCTTCAATATAGATGTAGTACTTGCCATCCTGCAATTTTGCACCACCCCACACATCAAGTACAGCACCTAGATCTCGCTCAATTTCTGTACACATCGTACCAAGATGCCTATAGCACCAGAGGTTCAAGTCTCCACAAGTTGTCTCTACGTGACGCTCCTCTGTTCTATAACAGTGCTCGATATGCACAATCTTGCGCACTGGTCTGTAGGTTCTCGGTCTCCATGCTGCATGCTCAACATGTATCTCTGTGCCTTGATTTGTCCTGTACAGGAGCCAGCCCTCAACATCGAGTCCAAGTGCTGTGAGAAGTACTGAAGCAAATGTTAGAATATGAAGTGGCGATTCTCCACGAATTCCAAAAATTACAGGATCAGGACCGGCAGGCATTAGAAGTACCGTACAATCTTCAGGATCTACGTCAAGAAATGTGAATGGACGAGAGAGCTCGTGAAGAAGCTTGACAAGTTCATAATTAACTTCTAGACTTTTCTTTATCTGAGGATCTCCATATATCAAAAGCTCGTACGTGGAGTCATTAGAAAAGTCTGCACCAAGTGCAGCAACTGCTCCAATAATACCTCTTCCGCCAATAGTCTCAATGTTATATCTATCACATATTTTCTTTACAATATCGAAAGTTACAACATCTGTAACAGCTTTATAGTAGAGTCTCCTCAACCCATCAGGGACTTGTAAAGAATTTGATATTAAAAATGCAATACCAGGACTAGCCTTACCTCTACGCTCTGCGTACTGCTCAACTTTACTTATAATAAATTCTCGTAATTTATCAACGGCATTTTCACAAGTTCTTAGGATAAGCTTTGTTGCAGCATTTCCTCTTGTCTTAAATGGAACATAGGGATTTAATCTAACAAGTAGAGGAAGATCAGCTATTTCTATTTCAGAGAATTCTCGAATAATGTCCTTGAGTAGTCTGTATGTGACATATGTTGTACAGCCACCCATGTGACTATCAGCATCGTCAATTGCTACGTGAAGATACACCTGCTTCAACATTCTTCTCCTGAGAAGTTATTGAAGATAAGGTAGAAGATGTTGGCGGCCCCGCCGGGATTTGAACCCGGGACCAGCGGCTCTCTTCGGCACATTGCCTCCGAAGGCCGCCGCTCTAGGAGCCCACCGGACAGGTGGGCTCTTCCTGGCTGAGCTACGGGGCCTTGACCGTGTTCTCTAGAGAACCCGAGTTTTAAGAACTTACTCCACAAGTCCAATATCAGGAAAGTTCTAAGCAAAGCGGGGCCCAACCCCCGTCTGGGTGTGGGTTGGGTGTGTACCAACCCCACGCCCGGCCTCGGGCCAGTGGCCCTCCGAACGCGCCCGCCCGGGCTTAGGGCTGCTCCCTTCCGGACCTAACCCGGTTCGCCCGGTACCCCGGTCCCAACCCGCCTTCCGGCGGGCGGGCCGAGGCACGGGCGCCCCGGAGGACTGGCCTTCATCGCGGTGCGTGGGGTTGGTACACACCCAACCCACACCCAGACGGGGTTTCGGCTCCCGCGCACGGCGGCCCCGCAGGGGTTAGTTCCCTGCGGGGGGTCTGCACGACCGAGCCCGGCCCCGCTGTAGTGTCGTTGTTGTTCCTAATTTTAAAAGTCTGCTCGTTGGTCTGTAGTTAGGGTTTGTCACGTGTGTGTTGATGATATTGTTAGAAATTTCACGAAGTGTGGTGGACTTGTCAGGAAGTTGGGCTTCTTCTATGGTGTTCTTGTCACGTATGTGGTCTTCATGCGTCTAGAACATACTGCCTCAGGTCCTCTGAGCATGATGTCAACAATAGCACTTGATCTACTGAGAGACGTCATGACTAGCGATGAGCTTGAGATGTTTAGAGATGGCATGTCGGAGAGTGTTGTAGTTCTGATGAAGTGTCCACTATTTCACAATAGGAAGACTAGGGTTCCTCTCCTGTATGCCTGTACGCGAGAGATTGCACTACCTGGAGCTCGATTGTACGCAAGTCTAGTCGTGCCCAGGCTCACCAAAGACGAGATCTCTACACTTAGAGAGTTTGTTGCAAGAGCGAGACCGTGTAATGATGTCATATCGCAAATATCGTATGAGGAGGCTTGTGCACTAATGCCTATAGATAAGATACTGTCAAGGCTTGGTCTTGTCGTATGTAGTCATTATGTCTACATACCTGCTCCTGCTGTCCTAGCTAGACTACTTGAATGAAGGAAAGTCTTTATCTCCCCCATGATCACTAATGCTACCTGAGCAGCTCAGCAATGGAGGAGCTAAATAGCATTATTGAGCGTCTCTGCTCAAGATCAGACATCTTGAGAAGACAGGTCAGACAGATAAGTAGGGTACTGCTTGAGGTATCCTGCTACACGTACGCTAACTACTACACAAAGCTTGGAGAACATAAGCTGGCCGCAGTCTACACGCTGTACCTGACGTATAGTCGTGACATGCTTAGAGACATGGCAATGACCGTGGCAGCAATGAACAGTAGTCTAAACGTGTGGATCGACATGTTTCTCATAATATCTGCAGCACACATGCTACACACTATCAGAGAGACAAGAGAGAGCATGCACATACATGAGGAACAGGCAGCAAGTAGACCCCACGTGCAGACTGTGGTCAATCTAAGCGATTATATGAAAATAGTAAAGCTTCACAAGGAACTTCTGATGAAGTTAACTAACAGTGCAGAGACGTACGATCTTATACTTTCAGCAATGACGCTATCCATAGGACATCTGTTACTAATAACCTACATGTGCGCATGTCAGGAAGATGACGAAATCGAGCACATCAGGAAAGTAATAGACTACGCAATGACTGAAGATAGCAAGAAAATATTATCCGACTACTACAGCAGTGTAGTATGTGAAATAAGTGGATGATGAGAATACCACCGGCAGTGAATTAATGATCGTGCCCTGCAGAGCTGACAAATGCCCGCACTTCGCATACCTAAGCCATCAAAATTTCAGAACCTGATAGAAGTAGTCCCCGGCATATACCTTGACTATAGGCTACTGAAGTACTTGTTAGAGTTCTGGAATGAGACAGAGATTGACTACATGTTTAGAGCTATTAAGGAACCTCCACGAAGATATTATGTAAGAGTTAACACGAGACTTGCAAGACCTGAAGAAGTTGTTAAAAAACTTAGAGAAAAAGGATTCAATGTTCATTTTGATGAGCACATACCTGAAGCAATATGGTTCAAAGTAGAGGGCCCACATAGAATACCCACAGCACGCAAGATAGTTGTAGTTGACAAGTTTGCTGCAGAGAGCGTGTATGTTGGAGCTCATGTTTATGCTCCCGGAGTAGTGAAGGCTCGTGGAGTCAGGAAAGGTGACGAAGTTGTTGTACTTGCACCTAACGGAGAGGAGATTGC
>JAMOMD010000386.1 GCA_027068725.1 Thermoproteales archaeon
GTACTATCGCGAACTTGGGATTGAGGTGAAGCCAGTGTTGCCTGACCCCAATGCTCACTACTGTGATGAATGGCACGTGGATGTTAGCAAGCTTGAGCCACAGGTAGCTGTGCCACATAACATAGACAATGTAAAACCTGTGACCGAGGTCGAGGGTGTTGAAGTTGACGAGGTCTTCATTGGCTCCTGCACTAATGGCAAATTGACTGACCTAATGATTGCTGCAAAGATAATGAAAGGCAAGAAGATAAAGGTCAGCCGCTGTGTAGTAATTGCAGCTAGCAGAAGGATATTCCAGAAAGCTCTCGAGATGGGAATCATCCAGACTCTCGTTGAGGCTGGGTGTGTTGTCACGTACGGCACCTGTGGACCCTGCCTGGGCGGTCACTTTGGACTCATAGGAGATGGAGAAGTTGCAGTATCAACAGGAAGCAGAAACTTCAAGGGCAGAATGGGAAGTCCAGAAGGAAAGGTGTACGTTGCAAGTCCTGCAACAGCTGCTGCAACAGCAGTAGAAGGCAAAATAACTGATCCTAGAAAGTACCTCAAGTAAGACTACACTTTCAGACCTTTCCTTTTTGCGAGTTCTTTAAGAATTGGAATTTCCTCAAGTTTCCTCCTTGGAAGAAGATCCCATAATATTCCTCTAGGCTTCTGATACGTCTTCTCAGGTTCTATGACTCGTGTTGGAGTAACTATCAAATCAACAGGAAGATCCCACGGATCAACAGGAAAGTCCTCATCCAGCACCTGAACATCATGTACCGTCGTCACGACAGGCGTACTCTCATCTACCTTACCACACTCCGCAAGTATACCCCACTCGAGCTCTGCGTATCCTTCACCTTTTCCAAGTCTTGCACCTTTCCTATTTACTGCGACTGATCCTATTACTACGAGATCTACCTTAGGCAGATCCCAGGGTTTTACGAAGGTTCCCCATCTGTACGCTCCTGATATTGTAGATGCTTCCCTATACGCATAGGGCGGTATTTTTCTTGGGTCAAGTAATAGAAAGCCGTTTCTTATCCTGGGAGTAGGCATTATCAGGATTTTGCCCTCTCTTAGACAGATCTCGCGTATCTTTCTCTGAGGACTATCAGGATTAACCTTAACAACGCGCGCCCTCTTGAACACGTCAAGCGTTGCCAAAAGTTCGCACGCTCTATCAGCACCTTTGAAGTTTGGTATTCGTCCATGCACAGGGCGTGGAAAGTCTGCTATATCCAACTTCTCGAGCAAATCCCAGATCCTCTTCCTGATGCTCTCCTTCGTCTCCTTACTCATCGCTTGAGTAGAGTACTCCTCTTTAAATAAGACTAGACAACTGCTCGACATGTTACGAAAAGTACTCGGCATAGAACAGGGAGCACTAATCATCGGTGCAGGAGGAGGTGGAGATGTTGCAGGTGCAATGCACACGGGTCTAATGCTAGCGTACGAGCAGATTCCCTACACGTTATGTGCACTAGTCTGGGAGAGACTAAGTGTTGATCCAGCACCTGGCCCTGTTCCTCTTGACTGCTTCAGAAACATTGAACATCTAACAGAGCATGTTGTGAGAGTAAGCTCACAAACGTATGTTGAACGTGAGGGAAGGCGGTTCAAGCCACAGATAGCTAATGTGCTCGAGGCACTTGAGGACTCTGTACCTGGCATAGTGTTTGATCCTTACACGAGTCTTGGACAGGTTGCGAAAGAACTTGCCGAAATCTGTAGTCAGTACTCTATAGATGTTGTGATAGTTGTTGATGCTGGAGGAGATATTCTAACAACAGGAAATGAGGAGACAGTGCTTAGTCCTCTAGCAGACACGTACACGCTAGCACTCGCTAAGATGCTTCAGAAACAGGGTCTACGAGTCTATATTGGAATTTACGGACCAGGATGTGATGGCGAGATTCCTAAAGACGAGCTCTTCAGAAGATTCTCAGATCTAGCAAAAACTAATCACTTCATAACATTTGTAGGAATAACACCAGACATAGCTCAGAAACTTGAGAAAATTCTAGAGAAGGTACACACTGAGGCAAGTCGTCTTCCACTAAGAGCATATCGAGGAGAGACAGGAATTGTAAAGATAAGAAGAGGCGAAAGATGTGTAAGTCTTGACATTACCTGTGCAGGAACCTACTACATAACTGTTGAGGGAGCCTGTAGAATAAATAAGCTAGCACTTCTCGCAGAGCCTAGCGACAACATACTGAAACTACGTGAGAAGCTCAACAGCAGAGGAATCTTAACAGAACTAGACATTGAGGAGGCGCTAGTTGCTAGGGGACTAGTTGCAAAAGTCGATGCCGAAGCTTTTATGAGACTCATTTATGAGCTGCGACAAAACATTAGGAGAAGACTGAGCCAGCCTTAGTACTCGTACTCTTCTTCCTCTCTTCTACTTCTTTGCTTGAGGAACGTTATTATCGCAACTATGCACAATGCAATGAAGACAATGTACCCAATTACCATCAGCCAGTAGAGTAGACCTGGAACATGTAATCCTCTACCCCATACTATTGGTGGAAGTGGGAAAATCCACACAACTCCTCCATACATGACATGGCAAGGATATGCAAACATCATTGCTAATGGAGCAATGACGAACAGTAGTATTCCCAAGAATATTAGGACCCATCCAATTACCCACAGCCTATCCATCAGCGCTGACTTAGATCAAGGATCCTATATATGTAGTCCCATCATCCAGAAGAACATTATTGCAAGAAACACAATGAACACAACAATACTGAGCACAAGAAACATTATCGCAATCTTATAACCTCTGACAACTACTGGAACAGGACCAATAAATACGACACCCTCAACTTCTCGCTCACGCTTCCTACGTTCACGATCTACACGATCAATAGCTTCCTGAGACTCAGCTCTACGAAGCTTCTCAGAAAGAACTTCACTCTCCTCTGAGGAACGCTGCAAAAACGATAACATAAGTACTAGAAAGCCAATTAGCACAAGCACAATACCACCAAACACTAGTAGTAGAGTAAGCTGGAAGGGAGTCACATTTAGCAGATTTAGTTGTAAGTATTTAAACATTTGTCAAGTAGGATTATTCACCTAATTACCGCATTATAACGAACAATAAAATGAAAATTGAGAGAAAAATGACGAGAACGTGTAGAGGTTATGTAGGAGAGAGGAAGAAGAGAAGAAAGATAAAGGAGGAGAAAATGTTTGAAAAGAGGAGGGGAATTTATAGGAAGAGAGGAGAGATTTTGTTTGGCCTTACAGTATTGTTCTGTTTTGTTATCTTGATGGTGGTGCGCCTAGTATTGATACTAGTCTCTTTCTTCTCCAGTTCTGGTACTCGATTAGGCCTATCACGATGATTATGATCACTATGAATATCACTACGATCATTGTCACCAGCTGCTGCCATGTGATGAAGCCTATTCCTGGCACGTACCATCCTGTTATTGGCACTACTACTGATACTGACACTGTCTTGCCAACGCTTGTCTTTGTTAGCTCGATCATCTTTGCCTTTGCCTTTACTCCTGCTGCTGTTGCTGTTGCGTTACATGTGATTGCTGCCTTGCCTGCAAATACTGCGTATGGTACTGGTATCACTGCCTTTACTGTGCCTAGTCCTGTTGTCTCGTAGATTACCTTGCCCTCGTATGTGCATGTTAGTGTCACTGTTGCCTTGTTGCCTAGTGGTACCTTGTTTGCACTGTATGCTGTTACCTGTACTACTGTTGCTGGTACTGTTATTGTCAGTGGTGCTGTTGTCACGTTGACTGTTGTGATCTTGTAGACTGCTGTGTAGCCTAGTGGTATGCCGTTCATTCTGATTGCCTCTAGCTTCAGTGTTACTGCACCCTTGACTGGCACGTAGATTGGCCCTACTGTTGCCTCACCGCTTGTGTCTGTTACTGATGTCCATGGTCCTAGTGTCACTGTCACGACCTTTGATGTTAGTGGTATTATCACGCCGCTGATGTTCTCGAACTCGATTGCTGGTACCTGTGCTGCTGCTCTAATCTCGACGTTGCCTAGTGGCTCAGTCTTGCCTCCTGGTAGCTGTAGCTGTACCATTACTGGTATTGTTGTCTTGACTGCACCAACGCTTACTGGCAGTACCTGTACTGGTGCTGTTGATCCTCTCTGCAGTGTTCTGACTAGTGATGCTGCCCATATTAGGTATGTCTTGCCGTTCTCCTTCACTGGCAGGTATACGTCAATCTCGTATACTCCTGCTGGTACCTGGCTGATTACTCCGCCAAATGCTGTTCTGATGTCCTTCACCTCCATTGAGCCCTCACTGCTTGTTACGCCGCTTGCGTAGAAGATCTGGCCTCCTGTTGCTGCATCCTTCACTATCACTATTGCTCCTGGCAGTGGCTGTCCTGTCGATGTTGTGACCTTGATTATCATCTTGTACACCCATGTCCTCACTGTGCTTGATGCTGTTGCATTACCTAGCTTGCTGACGTCCTCTGGTACTGCACTATCGTAGATTATGATGAATGGTGCTGCACTTGGTGCTGCGAACTCAGCCTTTGGATCGCTTGTTGGCTTGCAGTACTTTCTCAGGAACATTATGTAGCTGTCGTACCAGAATATGACTACTCTCTTACCTGCTGGCAGCGGCTCAATCAGTCTGCCGTTCTTGCCTACGAAGCTGATTGCAATTGGGTGACATAGGTCACTTGTTGCATTAGCATACACTGCAACTGTCACGTTTGCTAGTGGATTGCCGTTCCAGTCTAGTACTCTCTCTAGTGGCAGTCTTGCAGTCTTGTTGCCAATTGCTACCTCTGCTGTGTAGTGCACCTCTGTCTCTGGGTACAGTGTGACAGATACTCCTGTTAGGCCGTATCTTGCTAGGCTAATTGTCACTGGCTGCTCTGTCACATTAGCGAATGCGTATGTTATCTCTGTGACTCTCACTGTTCTGTACATTGGCTCCTCATACATTACTAGCTCGATTGGCTTCACTACGATTGGCTTCATGTCTGCTGTGTAGAACGTGTACTCTGGTGGCCAGTACTTCAGCTTCAGCTTCAGCTCTGGATCGTAGACCTTCACGAACTCTGATGCTGCCTCAGTCTTGAGTGCTGTACACCATGCGTTGAGCTTGTTCTTTGCCTCGTAGTATAGTGATGCGTTCAGGAACACTGTTGGCGGCACCATGTAGCCGATCTTCGTTGTTGCATACGTGCCGTTGCGTACGACTGTTGGTACTAGGCTCAGCTTCTCGCCATCTACCTCAGCCTGTAGTAGTACTACGTTGTATGGATAGTTGTTCGTTATGTTCAGTGTCGTTAGCACTATTGTTCTTAGTGTGACTGTTGTTGGCATGCTTGTCACGTTAATCAGGTCTACTGGCTTGACTGCGTCTAGGTACATCAGTGGTGTTGTTGCTCCTGTTAGAGCTCCTACTGCTGCTACAGGCTTCACGAATGTTAGCGTCTTCTCGAATAGTGTGTAGTTCACGGCCTTTGCCTTGTTCTTCAGCACGATGTAGTTCAGCAGTACGTAGTCGTATACTGCTAGTCTTGGATACAGTGTGTTGGGTGCAATTCCTCTGTACTCTATTAGTCCCTCAGTTACGCCTGGTGCCTTCATCCAGTTCTCTGTCTTGCTGCTTCCTGCTGCAATTACGTAGATTCTTGCAATTCTTGCACCGTATGCTGCTGTGCCAACTGTCCACATTGGTAGTGGTATCGTGACCTTGCCGTTTGGTGCTGGTGCTAGTATCAGTTCTGGACTGCCGAAGTATGCTGCCCACTCTGTGTGCTCTGCATATGGTAGCACCAGTGTTGTCTCATGTCTCGTGCCATTCTCGTCAACGTATACTGGTACGGTTACCTTCTTCACGTATAGTCCTGCACCTGTTGTTACGTTTGCTGCAACCTTTAGTGTTCCTTCGATCTTTGTCACGTTCAGCTTTACTGTCAGCGTGATCTCTGTCACGTTTCTTGGTACCTTCTCCAGTAGTAGCTTGCGCAATGGTACTATCAGT
>JAMOMD010000387.1 GCA_027068725.1 Thermoproteales archaeon
CAATTGCCGCGGGTGTGACTGAGGTCACGGTCAGGAATAGGTACAAGGAAATTGCCTCAAAGCTCGGCATTAAGATTCCTGTTTCCTGGTCAAAGGAGTAAGGTAAACCTTTTAAAATTTTAAAACGACCAGCCAAACATGAGCCTGAACGAGACAATAAGAAAATTGTACACAGGCAAAAAACTTGTCAAACTGAAACCAGCACAACTACAGACGCACCTCTTCGACACTAAGGAATTCAAGAGACTCTTCGGCACAGCATATCGTGAAATAGTTAGCCTACTCACAGAGGATAGGAGCTTCTTCGAGCTTACACTAATAAGCACAGAGATCAGGACTAGGGGACAGCTAGAGCCAATCCTCGTCGACGAGGACAACATCGTCATTGACGGTGGCACACGTGCAACAATACTCTCTGCCCTAGGCATGGAGATTGAGGCTTTTCAGCTCCCAATAAGGTGTCGTGAAAGTGACCTAAACATGGCACTGTGCACAGCTATTGCCCTTGCCACGCTCAAGAAGAAGGGAATGGGCGAAAAATTTAGACAACTAGTAGCTCTCCTACGACCCGGCTTCGAGAAGGTTGGCATACCCGTAGCCGAGGTCCTCGGCGTAGACCTAGAAGCAATCGCAGGCGCCGCACCACCAAAAGTCGAGGCAGAAGTAGAGGCACCGCCAGAAGCCAGGAAGGCAGTAGAGTACTGGGTAGAGAAGACCGTTGAGGCACTCAACCTGTCTAAGGACATAATTGCCTTCATTAACAAGCTCATGGAACTTGCACCACCAGAACAAGTCTTCAGAGACGAGCTAAAGGTAAGCAACAGGGCAATACTCACAGTTAGGTCACTCGCCGTAGCAAAAGCCTATGTCTACCTAGCACTCAGAATGAGCGGCTGCTCACAGACACAGCTAAACGCCGTACTAAACTACGACCCGCTCCACGGCAAGTCACCCAAGTCAACAATCGTCAACAGAATGATTGGCAAACTGGAGAGCTACCTCAAGGAGGTGCACGGCATCGACTGGAGAGAACAGATGAAGATCGTGCTACGAGTAGCAACAGAGAGAGTCTACAATGCACACAGCCTAGACAGGAGAGGCATATCGAAAGAACAGCTACAGCAGAAGGTGC
>JAMOMD010000388.1 GCA_027068725.1 Thermoproteales archaeon
ATGGATACCCTGGACAGTAAAGTACGTTGGACAAACCTTCGTCGGGGGAGGACTAGTACGCGCAGCCGCAATGAACATAGTGTACGTCGCAAGATTCGTCCTCGACAACTACTTTGCTAGACCCCTAAACATTATACCAATCTACTACGACCTCGACACAGAAATAATGGACAAGCTAAGCAAGGTCGAATACCATGTCTACGACCTGGAGATACTGAAAGACGGTACAAGAGTACTGTCAATACTCAAGGTAAGACTCTTCGAAGACATTGATCTACAGGAAGCGAGGAAGAGAGTAGAAGAATGCAAGTTCGTCTACAAGAAGCCAGATGATCCCGAGGCAGAGGAAGCTAGGAAAGTTCTCAAGGAAGCGAAAGTGCTCGTCGGATACAACATACTTCACTACGACAATAAGAGGCTTGTAAGAGATAGGATACTTGACCCAACCTACAGCTATACAAAGTGCGTAATTGACTTATGTGAACTATTGAAGAATCAGGCACAAGCAGCAGGAGTAGGGCAGGCAAGCCTCGCCCTACAAGACGTGATCTACGCACTCAAGGACAAGCTAGGCGTCTCAAGCGAGGAAGTGGGTAAGATGATCACAATAAAGATGCTTGGAGCAAAAATGCTAACAAGACTAGACCAAGCAATTGAATATAACATAAATGACGTCCTAGTAACATGGAGACTCGCCGAGCTCTTCCTACCATACGCCTTCGGAGTAGCAGGACTAATACAAGTACCTCCAAGCGCAGTACAGAGGCTCCGCCCAGGACAGCTCTTCGAGTATGCCCTAGTGCACTGGTTCGAGATACACAATCAGATAATAGAGGCGAGACAAGTCTTCACCTCAAGCGCAGAAAGGCTACTCTTGAAGGGTGAGAAGGTCTTCACCTTCAAGGACATTCTAGAGTTCTGGCAAGCATATAGGGAAAAGATAGAGCAACTAACAAGAACAACAAGTGACCTCAACACAATAGTTAGAGAACTGAGAAAGATAGCTGACGAGATCCTGAAGAAGATAATCAAGCCAAGGGCAATCAAGAAGAAGCAAAAGAGAGAGACACTGGAAACCCTCGTCACAGGAAAGATCGTTCACATGGACGTGGAGATGATGTATCCTACAAAG
>JAMOMD010000389.1 GCA_027068725.1 Thermoproteales archaeon
TTGCCTCAGGTATGGTGGCGACATTATGCCTGTGCAGTATTCCGGCTGTTGTCGTTGGTGTGCCCATTTGGCTATGTGTATTATTTGCCTATGTACGTGACGTGGATTTGACGAAGCTGAGAGAGAAACTGCAGGGGTCAAGATAGAGGAAATATATGAGATGTACAACGTAGTACTTGATTCAGCTATGGTTAGGCTAGGTGGATGGACTCTTGTGGTAGCCGCAGCAGCACTAGCAGCAATAGTAATAGCCTGTGCAGTACTAGCATGGCTAATCTAGCAAGGGTGACTATCCATGACTAAGAAGGGTAGAAGTACCATATGCGACTAGAGACAATGCTCTAATCAAGCGCACACAAACAAGCATACACTTTCTCTAGTCCTGTTCGAAAAACACACTCTCTTTTCTCTGCTCTTTCTCGATGTTTCACAAAGATGCGACAATTGGAGAAAAGGGGTGTATTTGTTAGAGTAGTGAGTGCTTACTCCTGTGCTATGTTAGCCATGCTAACACTGCTATCACTATGGCGATGACTGCTAGGATAGCTGCAGCTATTGCTAGACTCCAATCACTAAGCCTAACCATAGGCGGATCGACAATGGTATTGTACATCTCATAATATTTCTCTTTCTAGTTTCCTTGCCTTCCATACCTTGACTACTGTCAACACTGACAAAGACACCGACACGACTGCTAGTACGGTCAGTACATACCTTACATAGAGCAAAGCTACTGCACAAGTTGTCGCATGTAGTATTGTCAAAGCAACATACTGCGTCAGTCCTAGT
The DNA here is from genome assembly GCA_027068725.1 of Thermoproteales archaeon. GTDB lineage: Archaea > Thermoproteota > Thermoprotei > Thermoproteales > Thermocladiaceae > JAADER01. The sequence goes on from JAMOMD010000389.1 coordinate 790, forward strand.
GGTATAACAACCAATAGAGCGTATAGGTATGTCCTAGCTTAACCACGTGCTTCTCGATAACACTCACGTAGATACTCGACATAGCTAAGCAGCTCTTTGACTGCTAGCCTTCTCTCTTCGATAGTCTTTGCTTCCTGTAGTTTTCTCTTAATTTTCTCTGCACTCATGTCGCTGTCCGGGTCTGTATGGTTAATAAGGGGCTGAGGGGGCGTTGTTTGGGTTAGTTATTTCTGTGGTCTCGCATTTGGGTGTTGGAGGAGGATGGTCAGGATTGTGATACTGTATCTGCGTCAGGATGATCCGAAGAAGAATACTGCGCTGAGGCTTGGGAAGTTT